>NZ_JASJOJ010000028.1:0-58658 GCF_038519165.1 Photobacterium sp. SP02 | reverse complement strand
CATCGTTCGCGGCGGCGTCGATATCGCGCCCGATACCAAATTCCAGCGTCACATCCGACTCTTGGCCGCACTGCTGACACACAAAGGCATGGCGGCACGTGCGCTGGACTCGCGGCGCTTCCTGCGTGCCGAACGCGCCGCTCAGCCGGAAGTTGACCGCGGCCGTTCACTGCCGTTGCTGCAAAATGAACTGGCGCAGCACAGTGGCCATCGCATGGTGATCACAGGTTTTATGGCCAGCAATCAAGCCGGTGAAACCGTGCTGCTGGGTCGCAATGGCTCGGATTATTCCGCCACTGTGATCGGCGCCCTGGCCGGTGTCAGCCGGGTGACCATCTGGAGTGATGTCGCTGGTGTCTACAGTGCAGATCCCCGGCTGGTCAGTGATGCCTGTTTATTGCCGCTGCTGCGTCTGGATGAGGCCGACGAGCTGGCCCGTCTGGCGGCGCCTGTGCTGCACAGCCGCACGCTGCAGCCTGTGGCCCAGAGTGCCATCGACCTGACACTGCGCTGCAGCCTGCAGCCGGAATCTGGCTCGACCCGTGTGGAACGGGTACTGGCATCCGGTCGCGGCGCCAAAATCATTACTTCTCTGGATGAGGTCTGTCTGCTGGAGCTGTCTGTCTCACGTGCCCAGACGCTGGAGCAGGTGGAGCGCGAGCTGGCGACTTTGCTGCCGAAAGCGCAGCTGATCCCGCTGGCTCAAGCGGTGGAAACCGACAAAGGACAGATTCTGCTGGCGTATACCGCCGAAGTGGCCAACGGGGTGCTGGCACTGCTGCAAGACAGCGGTTTACCGGCCGAGATCCGTTTGCGCGACGGTTTTACTATGGTGGCCGCGGTAGGGGCCGGGGTGGTGATCAACCCGGTGCACTGCCATGGCTTCCAGCAGCAATTAAAAGGCCAGCCGGTCGAATTCATTGCCGAAGCCGAATCCGGGCTGAGCCTGGTGGCGGTACTGCGTCAGGCCGATACCCAGGCCCTGGTTCAGCTGATTCACCAAAATTTGTTCCAGGCGCAAAAGCGTATCGGTCTGATCTTGTGTGGCAAGGGCAATATCGGCAGCCGCTGGCTGGAGCTGCTGGAAGAAGAAAAGGTGGCGCTGGAAAAGCGTCACGGCATGAGCTTTACCCTGATAGGGGTGGCCGACAGCCGGCGCTACTGGCTGGATCTGCAGGGCATTGAGCCAGTTCAGGCACTGACCCGGTTTGATGATGAAGCCACAGACGGCACGGACTGGCTGCCGGCTCTGGGGCAGCATGACTATGATGAGCTGGTGGTACTGGATGTCACCGCCAGCAAAGCACTGGCAGAGCGTTACCCGGAATTTGCCAGCCACGGCTTGCATCTGATCTCGGCCAACAAAGTCGCCGGTTCTGCAAAAGGCAAAGTCTACCGCGCTGTGGTGGATGCGTTCGATAAAAGCAGCCGCCACTGGCTGTATAACGCCACTGTGGGGGCCGGATTGCCGGTCAACCATACGGTCAAAGATTTGCGCGACAGCGGGGATACGATTATTGCCGTATCCGGCATTTTCTCGGGCACTCTGTCCTGGCTGTTCCAGCAGTTCGATGGCAGCCTGCCTTTCAGTCAGTTGCTTGAACAGGCCTGGCAGCAGGGGCTGACGGAGCCGGATCCGCGCCACGATCTGGACGGCAGCGATGTAATGCGAAAGCTGGTGATTTTAGCCCGTGAATCCGGACTGGCACTGGAGCCTGAGCAGGTCAAAGTCGAGTCATTGGTGCCCGAAGAGCTGGCAGCTTTGAGTCTGGACGCCTTTTTTGAACACAGTGATGTGCTTGATGAGCGTTTGCAGGCACGCCTGAGCAAAGCGCAGCGCGAGGGAAAAGTGCTGCGCTATATCGCGCGGCTGGACAAAAACGGTCACGCCGTGGTGGGCCTGGAAGCGCTGGAGCCTGAGCATGCGCTGGCGAACCTGCTGCCGTGCGACAACATCTTTGCGATTGAAAGCCGCTGGTACCGGGACAATCCGCTGGTTATCCGCGGCCCTGGCGCGGGCCGGGATGTCACGGCAGGGGCGTTATTGTCGGATTTGAACCGGCTGGCGCGGCTTTTGTAAGATTTTCCCGTTATGAGATAGATCCAAAGGGTAGCCGTGAGCTGCCCTTTTTGTTTCTTGATTCTGTTTTTTCCCCGCATTGGTGCTGCCTGGCGGGCAATCGGCACAGTAAAACTCTGGACTTGAATAAACTGGGTTTTGATGTTGAGAAAAATTCATGTTCACGCGGTTGACATTAATTTGGTTACAAGACATTCTGTGGACATATAGACGTCTAAATGGTTGTTTGGCGTCAGGGTTCAGAGGGAAGGCCGCAGGCCAGCAGCAGGAAGGTTTCAATTATGGGTTATTCTTACGCCAGTCACTTGGATGCGTTAAATCAAAACATCGCCGATCTGAACGGTGCCATCAATGTATCATTTGAATTCTTTCCGCCAAGTTCGCCTGCGATGGAAGAAACCCTCTGGTCGTCCATCCATCGCCTGAAAACGCTCAAGCCGAAATTTGTATCTGTGACTTACGGTGCCAACTCAGGCGAGCGTGACCGTACCCACTCTATCATCAAAGACATCAAAGAGCAGACTGGCCTGCTGGCCGCGCCTCACCTGACCTGTATCGATGCCACGCGTGATGAACTGCGTGCCATCGCCCGCGATTACTGGAAAAGCGGGATCCGCAATATCGTGGCGCTGCGGGGCGATTTGCCGCCACAGGGCGGTAAGCCGGACATGTATGCGGTCGATCTGGTCGAGTTGCTGCGTGCGGAAGCGGATTTCGATATTTCAGTGGCGGCTTACCCTGAAGTGCATCCGGAAGCGAAAAGTGCCCAGGCTGACCTGATTAACCTCAAGCGTAAAGTCGATGCCGGTGCCAGCCGTGCAATCACTCAGTTCTTTTTTGATGTTGAAAGCTACCTGCGTTTTCGCGACCGCTGCGTGGCCGCCGGTATTGATGTTGAAATCGTCCCGGGTATCCTGCCTGTGGTGAACATGAAGCAGGCCAAGCGCTTCGCGCAGGCCAATAATGTGAAAATCCCGAACTGGTTAGAGAAACAATATCAGGGGCTGGATGACGATTTACTGAGCCGTCAGATGGTGGGAGCCAGTAACGCGATTGATATGGTGCGGGTACTGAGCCGCGAGGGGGTCAAAGATTTCCACTTCTACACCCTTAACCGCGCTGAGCTGACTTATGCTATCTGCCACACTTTAGGTGTGCGTGCCGAAGCTGACGTCATTGCCTGATGGCGGTATCGGACAGGAAAAAGAAAAAGCCGCATTGCGGCTTTTTTTGTATCTGGCTGGCACATGACGAATCGGCCCTTGAGTGGCTGAGGAGCCGATAGGTCACTGATGCCAGTGCATTGGGGTCTGCAGGGTTACTCAGCGGCCATGGCGACGTTGCTGTCGGCGCTGTCGATATCCTGCAGTTCCACCAGGACTTCTTCCGCCCAGTCGATCCAAGCCTGTCGGTTATGGATCCCGCGACGCAGTGTCAGGCGATCGAGACGCGACTGTCTGTCCATTTCTTTGTAATTGGCGAAATGGACTTTTTCCAGCTCGTGGTAATGGTTCATCAGGGTGTGTGATTCCTCGATCAGTGCTTCCAACTGGCGCTGCATAGGCAGTGAGTTGTGAACACCGCAAACCAGGAGTTTGGCAGAGAATTCATCACGAATGGTCGGATTGCGGGCTGGCTCCTGGAACCACTCAAACAGCGCCTGACGGCCCAGATCAGTGATAGAGTAGACCTTGCGATCCGGCTTGCCTTCCTGAGGTTCCAGTTTGCAGGTAACCTGATTGTTGGTGGCCATTTTGTTTAGCTCACGGTAAACCTGCTGATGACTGGCTTTCCAGAAATAGCCGATACTGTGAGAAAACTCTTTTGTTATGTCGTAGCCGGTCGCATCGCGCGAACTCAGCACGGTCAATATGACGTGTGGTAGTGACATCTCTTCTATCCGTTAAAATACTACAAAAAAATAAACCGACCAGGCGTAACGTTACCCTTCCGCTCTCAGGCGTTTTTATAATCGTCTTGTTGCAGTGCCCGGTCGAGATCACATAGGATATCATCAAATTATTCTCTGCAACCACTGGAAGCATAAATATTCTATGATGAACAGTGAGCAATTACCTATCTTGTGACGCTCGTCCAATTATGTAGACTGCGCGCAGTGCACAAAGTTTCAATCAAATTGATTCACAGCACTCATATAGACCTTAGTTGAAATGAAAAAAGTCATGCTGTCTAAATTGTGAACAAAAAAACAGGCCACCTGCCGGTGACCTGTTTGATGTTGCGAAGAGGCGAAAAATTAACCCGTATTGCGCATTCCGGCGGCAATACCGGCAATGGTGACCATCAGGGCTTCTTCCAGAATCGGCGACTCACTCTCCAGCTGGCGGGTACGGTGCAGTAATTCCGCCTGCAGCATGTTGAGTGGCTCAACATAGACATTGCGCAGCCGGATAGATTCTGCCCCCCAGGGATCCTGTTCCATCAGGTGGTCGCTGTTCTCGACGTTGAGCACCACCTTGATATCGTGTTGCAGCTGATCGCGAAGTTCCTGTCCCAGCGGCCATAAACTCTTATCGGTCAGCCGCTGATCATAGTATTCGGCAATCTGGATGTTGGTTTTGCTGTACACCATTTCCAGCATACCTAGTCGTGTTGAGAAGAATGGCCATTCACGGCACATTTCTTCCAGCAGCTCAGAATGGCCCTGATCGATGACATGCTGAATCGCTTTACCGGCGCCCAGCCAGGCCGGCAGCAGCAGACGGTTCTGACTCCAGGCGAAAATCCACGGGATGGCGCGCAAGCTTTCTACGCCGCCTTGCGGGTTTCGTTTGGACGGACGTGAACCCAATGGCAGTTTGCCCAGTTCCATTTCTGGCGTTGCCGCACGGAAATAAGGCACGAAGGAGTCATGGCCGCGGACCACCGAGCGATAGGCTTCGCAGGAAACATCTGACAGCACGTCCATCACATCACGCCATTGCTGCTTAGGCGCCGGCGGCGGCAGCAGGTTGGCTTCCAGAATGGCACTGGCGTACAGATTCAGGCTGTTGACGGCCACATCAGGCAGACCCAGCTTAAAGCGGATCATCTCGCCTTGTTCGGTCACCCGCAGGCCGCCTTTGAGGCTGCGCGGCGGCTGAGACAGCAGGGCGGCGTGCGCAGGCGCACCGCCACGGCCAATACTACCGCCACGACCGTGGAACAGAGTCAGTTCAACACCGGCCTCGTCACACACATTGACCAGAGCTTCCATGGCGCGGTATTGCGCCCAGCCAGCGGCGGTGACACCGGCATCTTTGGCTGAGTCGGAATAGCCGATCATCACCATTTGGTGGTTCTGGATGAAACCGCGGTACCAGTCGATGTTCATCAGCTGGGTAATGACAGACTCTGCATTATTGAGGTCGTCCAGAGTTTCAAACAGAGGGCAGACATCCAGACGGAAGGTGCAGCCGGATTCTTTGAGCAGCAGATGGACCGCCAGCACATCCGAGGCGGTACGCGCCATGGAAATCACATAGGCTCCCAGCGCCTGACGCGGCTGCTCAGCCACGACACGGCAGGTATCCAGCACTTCCTGTACCGCTTCCGATGGCTGCCAGTTACGGGGCAGCAAAGGACGATTTGACGCCAGTTCACGAACCAGGAAAGCCACTTTGTCCTGCTCGCTCCACTGATCGTAGTCGCCCAGGCCCAGATAGCGGGTCAGCTCAGAAATGGCATTCGAATGGCGTGTGCTTTCCTGACGGATATCCAGGCGCACCAGGTGGACGCCGAAACATTGAATACGGCGCAGGGTATCCAGCAGTAAGCCATCAGCAATGATAGACATGCCGCACTCATGCAGTGAGCGGTAACAGGCGTGCAGCGGTTGCCACAGTTGATCTATGTCTTCCAGGATCGCCACTTTCGGTACGCTGTCGCTGCCCTTGATCTGAGCATCCAGCACATCGCGGGTCTGGGTCAGTAAAGTCCGCAGGCCTTTGATGATTTCACGATACGGTTCGTGGGCACCATTGGCCAGTTCACGCACTTCGCTGTTGCACTCCACCATAGACAGTTCGCTGACCAGCTCCTGGATATCATTGAGATACAGGTCGGCCGCTTTCCAGCGCGACAGCAGCAAGACTTCGCGGGTAATTTCGCCCGTCACAAACGGGTTACCGTCACGGTCGCCGCCCATCCAGGACGAGAACTTGACCGGCGCCGCATCCAGCGGCAGGCTTTCGCCCAGGTGCTGGTGCAGTTTCTCATCAAACTGACGCAGAAATTCCGGTACTGCCTGCCACAGTGAATTTTCCACCACGGCAAATCCCCACTTGGCTTCGTCAAGCGGGCTGGGGCGTTGTTTACGGATCACATCGGAATGCCAGGCCTGAGCGATCAGTTGCTCCAGGCGGCGCTCGGCTTTCTGGCGCTCACTGTGGGACAGCTCGCTCAGCTCGAGTTTGGACAGGCATTTGTTGATTTGCACCAGCTTGTGAATCATGGTGCGACGCGCAATTTCGGTCGGGTGGGCTGTCAGCACCAGTTCGATATTCAGATCGCGGACCGCTTGCAACGAGTCGAGCTCGCCGATCTTTTCGTCTTTCAGCTTGGCGAACAGCGAATCCATTTCATCCGGATTGCATACCAGCTCCTCGCAATGGCGGGAAATGGTATGGTACTGCTCGGCGATGTTGGTCAGGTTGAGGAACTGACTGAACGCATGAGTCACAGGCAGCAACTGATCGTCCGGCAGGTTCTGCAACTCTGTGATCAGCTTTTCCCGGTCATCGCTGTTGCCGGCGCAGGCCGATTTAGACAGTTTCCGAATGGTTTCTACTTTCTCCAGCAGTTCGCTGCCATGGGCGTCCTTGATTGTATTACCCAGCAAGTGACCAAGCATACTGACATTGCTTTTTAACGCACTGTACTTTTCGTTCATATCGCATCCATATCGTAATTTTGTTACATCCAATCGCCAAGGCGTAGCCAACAATCTAGCCTTCATTGGGGCGAAAGGTCAATAAGTGCACCCTTTTTAGACCAAAATCCCGCCAGTTTATCCTGCATAAGGCCGCTGTGTGTCTCATTCCTGTAATTTACTTTCTTTACCTTTACCGTTTTAGCGTGCGCTTTAACACTGGTTCCGCGTCAGGAAAGGCATTTTTTCTTCTGCTTCTCTTGACACAAAAGGCAGGAAAAGGTAAATATAAAAATTCATAATAAGTGAATAAAAATATTCTTTGCGGTTTTGGGGTTCGCTCGAACCTTTCCCGGCAGAGAATCAGGTTTAACAACCCTTTTATCCGAATGACCAGAGGCCATCAGTAGTAGTATGAACCAGGCGATGAATTACAAGCAGTATTCCTTCCGACGACGCTAAGTCTCTATCGCCTGGTGCCTCTGGCACCTTTCTATTGCGCCTGCCCGGCGCCACACGCTGAACACAGCAGTTATATTTTCTTGATAGTGAATTTCACAACGATGACAACGGGATCCAATATGTTGAACACATCTATCATAGGTGCCAGCGGTTATACCGGCGCAGAGCTGGCCGCTATGGTCCACAAACACCCGCATCTGCAATTGGCCGGACTTTATGTGTCTGAAAACAGCCTGGACGCTAACAAGGCGATCAGTGAGCTGCACGGCCAGCTGCGCGGGCAGGTTGATCTGCCACTGCAACCTTTGACGGATGTGGCCGCGGTGGCACAGGCTTCCGATATTGTGCTGCTGGCAACAGCGCATGAAGTCAGCCATGACCTGGCGCCTGTTTTCCTGGCGGCGGGTTGTCAGGTCTTTGACCTGTCCGGTGCTTTTCGGGTGAAGGGCGATGACTTTTATACTCAGTATTACGGCTTCGCGCATCAGCATGCGAACTGGCTGGATGCGGCGGTATACGGTCTGGCGGAGTGGAATGCTGAATCGATAGCCAAAGCCCAGCTGGTGGCCGTACCCGGCTGTTATCCGACCGCGTCACAACTGGCCCTGAAACCGCTGCTGGCAGCGGGACTGCTCGATACCCAGCAATGGCCTGTGATCAATGCGGTCAGCGGTGTGTCTGGTGCTGGCCGTAAAGCCAGCATGACCAACAGTTTTTGCGAAGTCAGCCTGATGGCATACGGTGTCTTTACCCACCGTCATCAGCCGGAAATTGCCGCGCACCTGGGTACTGATGTCATCTTTACCCCGCATCTGGGCAATTTCAAACGGGGCATTCTGGCCACTATTACGGCCAAGCTGGCGCCTGGGGTCACCCCGCAAGCGGTGACAGAAGCGATGGAAGCGGCCTATACCCAGCCGGGCCAGCAGGCGGTGCGTCTGCTGGGCAATAACGCAGCACGTTTGCAGGATGTCGTTAATACTTGCTTCTGTGATATTGGCTGGAAAGTGCAGGGGCAGCATGTGATCCTCACGTCGGCTATCGACAACTTATTAAAAGGCGCATCGTCTCAGGCGATGCAATGCATAAATATTCGTAATGGTTTTGCGCCATTGACTGCGTTGGTTGGTTAAGTCTGGCTGTTGAGAGGAGAACCGGGATGGAACAGTCGCCGTTAGTAATCAAATTGGGTGGAGCAGTGCTGTCGTGCACCGACACGCTGGAAAAAGTATTTGGTGCCATCAATGCCTATCAGGCCAAGGCCAACCGGCCTCTGGTACTGGTCCATGGCGGCGGCTATCTGGTTGATGACCTGATGAAGCAACTGAACCTGCCTACAGTGAAAAAACAGGGGTTACGTGTGACTCCGGCTGATCAGATCGGCGTGATTGCCGGCGCGTTGGCGGGTACGGCCAATAAAATGCTGCAGGGCCAGGCCATCAAGTCCGGGGTGAAAGCGGTGGGATTAAGCCTGGCAGACGGTGGTCTGTGTCAGGTCACTGAGCTGGACCCTGAGCTGGGTGCGGTTGGCAAAGCCGCACCGGGCGACAGCCACTTAGTATCCGGCATCATAGCGGCAGGCTATCTGCCGATTGTCAGCTCAATTGGCCTGACGGCTGACGGTGAGCTGATGAATGTCAATGCCGATCAGGCGGCGGTGGCCGTGGCCGCGGCGCTGGATGCCGAGCTGGTGTTGCTGTCGGATGTCAGTGGCGTACTGGATGGCAAAGGGCATCTGATTGCCTCGTTGAGCGAGCCTCAGGCAGATGCGCTGATCCAGCAGGCCGTGATTACCGACGGCATGATTGTCAAAGTCAAAGCGGCATTTGAGGCAGCCAAAGGGCTGGGACGTGCAGTCGAAATTGCCGGCTGGCGCTACCCGGAACAATTGGTGAATCTGTTTGACGGTGAGCAAATCGGCACCCGATTTGTGCTCTGAACCAGCAGAATTGAGTACAAACGCTGGCGGTAACCCGGCGTTTGGATATAAAAATTACCCTTATTTTGTTTGATGTTTCAAACAGTAAAGATTGATATCGCCTGAACGGGTAGACCGTCGAGCAGGCAACAAAGGAGAGTAACAATGAGCAAGGTGAGTAAAGTTGTATTGGCATATTCCGGCGGTCTGGACACTTCGGCCATCATTCCATGGCTGAAAGAGAACTATGACTGTGAAGTAATTGCCTTCGTCGCCGATGTGGGCCAGGGCGAAGAGGAACTGGTCGGCATTGAAGAGAAAGCCCTGGCGTCAGGTGCATCGGCTTGTTATATCGCCGATCTGAAAGAAGAAATGGTCAAAGACTATATCTATCCAAGCCTGAAAACCGGCGCTGTCTATGAAGGGAAATACCTGCTGGGTACCTCAATGGCCCGTCCTATTATCGCCAAAGCCCAGGTGGAATGTGCGCTGGAAGTGGGCGCGGATGCCCTGTGCCACGGTTGTACCGGTAAAGGCAACGACCAGGTGCGTTTTGAAAGTGCCTACGCGGCCCTGGCACCACAACTGACTGTGATTGCCCCGTGGCGTGAATGGGATCTGCGCAGCCGTGAAGCCCTGCTGGATTATCTGGCCGAGCGTAAGATTCCAACCACGGCAACGCTGGAAAAAATCTATTCCCGTGACGCGAATGCCTGGCACATTTCAACCGAAGGCGGCGTACTGGAAAACACCTGGAACCAGTCCAATGAGCTGTGCTGGGTATGGACCAAAGATCCGGAAGATGCGCCGAACACCCCGGAAGAAGTGTCTGTACTGATCGAAAAAGGTGAAATTGTGGCGGTAGACGGCAAATCCATGTCGCCGTATGAAGCTCTGGTGTACCTGAACAAGAAAGGTGCCGAGCACGGTGTCGGCCGTATCGATATCGTCGAGAACCGTCTGGTCGGTATCAAATCCCGTGGCTGTTATGAGACACCGGGAGGCACCATCATGATGGAAGCCCTGCGTGCCGTCGAACAGCTGGTACTGGACAAAGAGTCGTTTGAATTTCGTGAAAGTATCGGCCTGAAAGCCTCGCACCTGATTTACGATGGTCGCTGGTTCACGCCTCTGTGCCGTTCACTGCTGGCCGCGGCCAATGAGCTGGCGCAGGACGTCAATGGCGAAGTGGTGCTGAAACTGTACAAAGGCCAGGTGACGGCCGTTCAGAAACGTTCGCCGAACAGCCTGTACTCGGAAGAGTTCGCCACCTTCGGTGAAGACGAAGTGTACGACCACAGCCATGCGGGTGGCTTTATCCGCCTGTACTCGCTGGCAAGCCGTATCCGTGCCCTGAACGAACAGAAAAAATAATCTAACTAGCGTAAAGCGCATTACTAATAAGACATGTGAGCAAGTCGGTCGTACAGCAAAGGAGAAGTACCATGGCACTATGGGGCGGACGTTTTAGTCAGGCAGCAGATACTCGGTTCAAGCAGTTTAACGATTCCCTGCGTTTTGATTACCGCCTGGCGGAGCAAGACATCGTTGGCTCGGTGGCCTGGTCAAAAGCACTGCGTCAGGTCGGGGTTCTGACCGAAGAGGAGCAGCAGAAGCTGGAGCTGGCACTCAATGAGCTTAAGCTGGCTGTGATGGAGGATCCGCAACAGATCCTCCAGTCTGATGCCGAAGACATCCACAGCTGGGTTGAGCAGCAGCTTATCCACCGTGTGGGGGATTTGGGCAAAAAGCTGCACACCGGCCGTTCACGTAACGATCAGGTGGCGACCGATCTCAAGCTGTGGTGCCGTCAGCAGGGACACCAGTTACTCATGATGCTGGATCACCTGCAAAGCCAGCTGACCGCAGTGGCCCGTGAGCATCAGGCTACTGTGCTGCCGGGATACACCCATCTGCAGCGTGCCCAGCCGGTGACGTTTGCCCACTGGTGTCTGGCTTATGTGGAAATGTTCGAGCGTGACCATTCACGTCTGAGTGATGCGCTGCATCGGTTAGATACCTGTCCTTTAGGCTCCGGTGCGCTGGCCGGTACGGCTTATCCGATTGACCGGGAAGCCCTGGCGCACAGTCTGGGTTTCCATCGGGCCACGCGCAACAGTCTGGATTCTGTGTCTGACCGTGATCATGTGATGGAGCTGTTGTCGACGGCGTCGATTTCCATGCTGCATCTGTCCCGTCTGGCAGAAGACATGATTTTCTACAACTCGGGCGAGTCCAACTTTATTGAGCTGGCCGATACCGTCACCTCAGGCTCATCGCTGATGCCGCAGAAAAAGAATCCGGATGCGCTGGAGCTGATCCGCGGCAAGTGTGGCCGGGTCTATGGTTCACTGGCGGGCATGATGATGACGGTTAAAGCGCTGCCGCTGGCGTACAACAAAGACATGCAGGAAGACAAAGAAGGCTTGTTCGACGCACTGGACACCTGGCACGAATGCATGGAAATGGCCGCACTGTGCTTTGACGGTATCAAGGTCAACAAAGACCGGACACTGGAAGCGGCGATGCAGGGCTATTCGAATGCCACCGAGCTGGCCGATTACCTGGTGGCCAAAGGCATTCCGTTCCGGGAAGCACACCATATCGTCGGCGTGGCAGTCGTGGCGGCGATTGAAAAAGGCTGTGCACTGGAAGAGCTGTCGCTGGAGGAGATGAAAGCCTTCTCACCTGTGATTGCTGAGGATGTGTATCCGATTCTGACCATTGAGTCCTGTCTGGAGAAACGCTGCGCGCTGGGCGGTGTGGCGCCCAATCAGGTCGATCACGCGATTGCGCAGACGGAAAAACGGCTGTCGAAACGCCATGCGCCGGGCGTGAAAGTACGGGGTGCGCGGCTGACCGATCTGGATGCCATTGAAGGCATGGTGGCTTACTGGGCCGGACTGGGCGAGAACCTGCCGCGGCCGCGTAATGAACTGGTGCGTGATATCGGCTCATTTGCGGTGGCAGAAACGCAGGGGGTGGTCACAGGCTGTGCGTCGCTGTATGTCTACGACTCAGGGCTGGCGGAAATCCGCTCGCTGGGGATTGAGGCCGGCTGGCAGCACCAGGGGCAGGGCAAGGCTCTGATCCAGCATTTACTGGAAAAAGCCAGCCAGATGGCGATTAAGCGGGTGTTTGTGCTGACCCGTGTGCCTGAATTTTTCATGAAGCAGGACTTTATTCCGACCTCAAAATCCTTGTTGCCTGAGAAAGTGATGAAAGACTGCGATATGTGTCCGCGTCAGCATGCTTGCGATGAGGTGGCACTGGAGGTCAGATTGGATCAGCAGCACGTGATTCCAAGCGTCAACGTCGCCTGATCGTCAGGTGTTTGAATGAAACATAAAAAAAGCGCCGGTGATCCGGCGCTTTTTTGTCATCTTCAAAACCACCGCCTATGGGCGGTGGTGATTGTTTCCCCGTCAGTGTCGAGGATGAATCAACAGCCGGGGCCGCAGTCCATGCAGTGCTTGATCATTTCCGGTCCCAGATGCAGTTTGGCGTTGAGATCACGCAGCGCGGTACGGACACCTTCCTCGATCACCGGATGATAGAAGGGCATGTCCAGCATTTGCGCCACTGTCATTTTGCTCTGATGCGCCCAGGCCAGTAAATGCGCCAGGTGCTCAGCGTTGGGCCCTATCATCTCAGCACCCAGAAAACGGCCTGTGCCATGTTCGCCGTACAGGTTCAGTATGCCCTTATTGCGCAGCATCACTCGCGAACGGCCTTGATTTTCAAACGAGACAGTTCCGACCTCAAAGCAGCCGCAGTTGCCCAGCCGCTCACTAATCTCGCGGCGACTTTCCCCCACCATGGCAATTTGCGGTTCGGTGAACACCACAGAAATTTTCGAGCGACGCAGTCCGGCGCGAATATCCGGGAAGCGGCCGGCGTTGTCACCGGCGATCCGGCCCTGATCGGCCGCTTCATGCAGCAGAGGCAACTGGTTGCTGGCATCACCGGCAATGAAAATCGACGCCACCGAGGTTTGCAGGGTGAAATGATCGGCAATCGGTACGCCGCGCTCATCCAGCGCCACACTGGTGTTGTTAAGCGCCAGCTTGTCGGTATTCGGCCGACGGCCCGTCGCAGCCAGCACATAGTCAAACGTCTGGGTTTCCAGCTCGCCCGATTTGTTGAGGAACTGGATCTCAACCCTGTCACCCACGCGCTTCATGCTTTCAACCTTGACATCGGCATCCAGGTACAGCTCGTCATTGAAGCTCTGGTTGGCATACGCCATGACTTCATCGTCGGTCAGCGGGCCGACCTGACCGCCGAGGCCGAAGATCTTGACCTCAACCCCGAGGCGGTGCAGTGCCTGACCCAGCTCCAGCCCGATCACACCCGGACCGAATACCGCCACCGAGGCCGGCAGATCGTCCCAGTCAAAGACATCATCATTGATCACCAGGCGATCACCCAGCTCATGCCATACGCCCGGATAGGCCGGACGGGAGCCGGTGGCAATCACAATCCGCTGGGCTTCAATGCGGGTGTGGCCATCGACCTCGAGCGTTGTGTCATTGATAAACCTGGCATAGCCGCTGATTTTGTCTTCTGCAGCAATCTCATCGACGCTCTCCAGCACGAAGCCGACGAAGCGGTCACGTTCGCGCTTGACCCGCGCCATGACTTCACGGCCGTTGATCTGAATCTCGCCTTGCGGATGAATACCAAAGGCGGGGGCTTTTTCAATGTTGTGGACACTTTCGGCCGCCGCAATCAGCAATTTTGAGGGCATGCAGCCTACACGGGCACAAGTGGTACCGTAAGGGCCACCTTCTATCATGACCACGCTGTCTGTGTGCGCTTTGGCGGCGCGGTAAGCGCCCAGACCTGCCGTACCACCACCAATGACGGCCACATCCACGGTTAAGGTTTTCATCTTTTCTCTCCAACGACATTCAGTTCAGGGGTGTGCAATCTGGCAGGGCACTCAGCCCTGCCTCGGGGTGCGGATTAACCCAGGTAGGCTTCCAGCTCTTCGCTGCCACCGATGTGCTTGCCACCAATAAAGACCTGAGGCACAGTGCTGCGGCCAGAGACAGCGCGCAGGCTTACCGTGGTGGCATCTTTGCCCAGGATCACTTCTTCAAACTGCAAGCCTTTGTCAATCAGGTTCTGTTTCGCCTTGGCACAGAAAGGACAGCCAGGTTTAGTGAAAATGGTGACCGACTCCTGCAGTTTATGGTCAGGGGCGATGTAGTTCAGCATAGTATCAGCGTCAGAAACGTTGAACGGGTCACCCGGCTCGTCGTTCTCGATAAACATTTTTGTGACCACGCCGTTTTTCACCAGCATGCTGTAGCGCCATGAACGGTCACCGAAGCCCAGATCGTTTTTCTTCACCAGCATCCCCATGCCTTGCGTGAACTCTCCGTTGCCGTCCGGGATGAAAGTGATGTTGTCCGCATCCTGATCGGCTTTCCAGGCATTCATCACAAAGGTATCGTTGACCGAGACACACAGGATGTCATCCACACCGTGCGCGGCAAAGACGGATGCCAGCTCGTTGTAACGCGGCAGGTGGCTTGATGAGCAGGTCGGCGTGAACGCACCCGGCAGGCTGAACACCACCACGGTTTTGTTGCTGAACAGCTCATCGGTTGTCACATCAACCCACTGATCGCCCTGGCGGGTACGGAAAGTAACTTGTGGAATCGCTTGACCTTCTTTTGATGTAAACATGTTGTTCTCCTGATGGATGTTTTGATTTCAATATTTTGTGGAACATTTTTGTCTTGTTCCTGTTGATGGAGCTAGTATGCGAAATTTGGATTGATAGCTCTAATCGTTTGCTGTTATCTTATTAATCGTTAATTTCTATTAAATGAAATGGGAACCGATTGATGAATATCCGAGATCTCGAATATCTGGTGGCGCTGTCAGAGCACCGTCATTTTCGTAAAGCGGCAGAGGCGTGCTTTGTCAGTCAGCCGACCCTGAGCGGGCAGATCCGTAAGCTGGAAACCGAGTTAGGGGTGTCTTTGCTGGAGCGGACCAGCCGCAAGGTGCTGTTTACGGATGTCGGGCTCAGTCTGGTGACTCAGGCAAGAAAGGTACTGCACGAGGTCAAGGTGCTGGCAGAAATGGCCAGTCAGCAGGGGGAAAGCATGGCCGGCCCGCTGCATGTCGGTTTTATTCCCACGGTCGGGCCGTATTTGCTGCCCCTGATTATCCCGGCGCTTAAAGCGGCGTTTCCCCAGTTAGAGCTGTATCTGCATGAAGCGCAGACGCAGGTGCTGGTGCAGCAATTAGAAGAAGGCAAGCTGGACTGCATCATTCTGGCCGCGGTAAAAGAAAGCGAACATTTCAAAGAGCTGTCTCTTTACCATGAGCCTATGGTGCTGGCGGTGCCAGAAGGGCATCCCTGGGCGGACAAAAGTGAGCTGTCAATGCAGGAGCTGAATGGCCATACCCTGCTGATGCTGGGGGATGGGCACTGCCTGCGCGATCAGGCGATGGGATTTTGCTTTGCTGCCGGTGCGAAGGAAGACGGCAGTTTCAAGGCGACCAGTCTGGAAACCCTGCGCAATATGGTGGCGGCCGGCAGCGGCATTACCTTGCTGCCTAAGCTGGCAACGCCTCACACGGCCAAACGCGATGGCGTGTGCTACCTGAAAGCCTGTGATCCTGAACCGAGCCGTTTGATTACGCTGGCCTACCGTCCCGGCTCACCGCTGAAAGGGCGTTATGAGCAGCTGGCGGAGCAAATCAGGCGCAGTATCAGCCTGCATCTGGACAGCTAATTCACAAAAAACAAGCGCGCCCAGAGGCGCGCTTGTTTTTTCTTGTTCAGAATCCCTGTTCAGCACAGAGGGTCAGAACAGCTCGTCCGAGCTGTCGGATTCAAACAGGCCGCTGTCGCTGCCCCCTTCACCGACATAATCTTTCGGTTCACTCCCCTGAATGAAGTACTCAAACATAGAGGTAAAGTCATTTTTCTTGGTCAGCTTGCCCGTGTCACGGTCGATACGCACCTGAACAATGTTGGGCGGTAACTGCTTGCGTTGTTCAGGCACATCCTGCAGCGCCTGCTCCATAAAGCCAATCCAGGCGGGTTGCGCCGTTTTGGCGCCGGCTTCCGCGCCGGCCGTTTGATCATCAGTAATGTTAGGGTTAGCGCTGGTGCGACCCAGCTCGCGGCTGTGATTATCAAAGCCGACCCAGGCGGTGGCGACGACACCCGGCCCGAACCCTGTATACCAGGCATCTTTGGAATCGTTGGTGGTGCCAGTTTTACCCCCGATGTCACGGCGTTTCAGTACCTGACCCCGCCAGCCTGTGCCGTTCCAGCCACTGCCGTGGCGCCAGTCGCCGCCGCCCCAGATATTGCTTTCCAGCATTTCACGGACCAGAAAAGCGTTCTGCTCGGTGACAACTTGTGGTGCGATGCGAATCGGTTGCTGATCGGCTTCAGTGGCATTGCCCGTCGGGCCCAGCTCTTCTTCACTGATGGCGATGTCATGCATCACTGCGCGGCTGGCCACCACATGGTTACCGGCCAGCTGTTCTTTGCGCTGGCAATCATCATTACAGACCACATTCGGATGGGCCTGATACACCAGATTACCGTAGGCATCTTCCACCCGTTCGATGAAATAGGGCTCAACAAAGTAGCCGCCATTGGCAAACACAGAGAAGCCCTGCACCATTTCCAGCGGAGTCAGGCTGCCGGCACCCAGAGCAATGGCTTCTGCCCGGGGGATATCTTCACGCTTGAAACCAAAGCGGGTCAGGTAGCTGATGGTGTCGTCCAGCCCGACATCCTGCAGGACGCGGACCGCCATGACGTTTTTCGACTGCGCCAGACCGATACGCAGGCGGGTAGGGCCATTGTATGTCGGCGGTGAATTTTTCGGACGCCAGGCGGTGCCCATGCTTTTATCCCAGCTGTTCACCGGTGCATCGTTGATCAGGGTCGCCAGCGTCATGCCCGAGTTCAGACCGGCCGAATAGATAAACGGCTTGATGCTGGAACCTACCTGGCGGATGGACTGGGTGGCACGGTTAAATTTGCTGTGTACGAAGTTAAACCCGCCCACCATGGCCTGCACGGCGCCATTGTATGGTGAAATGGCGACAAAGGCGGTGTTGGCATCGGGCACCTGGCTCAGCACCCAGCGCTCGCCTTTGTGCTGTACCCAGATTTGCTGGCCGGGTGCCAGGATCTCAGTGGCCGACTTCGGTGCCGGGCCCTGGCTGGAGTCGGTAATGAAGCGGCGTGCCCACTTCATGCCGTCCCAGTCCAGACTCTGATGCTGGCCGCTGCGCAGGATGACCTCCGCGTTTTTCGGGTCAACTTTAACCACCACGGCAGGTTCCAGCTCGCCGTAGCTTGGCTGCTTGGCCAGATGATCCAGGATCATCTGCTCATCCCACACCGCCTGTTCCGGCATCCACAGGGTGGCCACCGCACCACGGAAACCGTGGCGCTGGTCATAATCCATCAGGTTTTGTATGGCGGCATGTTGCGCCGCCCGCTGCAATTTGGGATTGACAGTGGTGTAGACCTTCATGCCGGAGGTATAGGCATCTTCGCCGTAGCGATCCAGCATCCAGGCTCTGGCGCGCTCGGCAAAGTAAGGGGCATTGAGCGCAATCTCTGCACCGTGATACCGGGCTACGATGGGCTCTGCTTTGGCCTGTTCGAATTCAGTGCGAGTGATGTAGCCTTCATCCAGCATACGGCTCAATACTACATTGCGGCGTGTGGTTGCCCGATCCAGCGAGTAGATAGGGTTCATGGTAGAAGGTGCTTTCGGCAGGCCGCCAATGATGGCGATTTCGCTCAGCGTCAGCTGGCTGACGTCTTTACCAAAATAGACCTGTGCCGCTGCACCGACGCCATACGCCCGGTAACCCAGGTAAATTTTGTTCAGGTACAGTTCCAGGATTTCATCTTTGCTCAGCAACTGTTCAATGTGAACGGCGATGAAAATCTCTTTGATTTTACGCATGATTTTTTTCTCATTGCTGAGGAAAAAGTTACGCGCAAGCTGCTGGGTAATGGTACTGGCGCCTTGCTTGGCCGATCCTGAGGTCGCCACCACAAAGGCCGCACGGGCGATGCCGATAGGGTCAATCCCCGGGTGGTCATAATAGCGGCTGTCTTCAGTCGCGATTACCGCGTTGATCATCTGCTGAGGAATTTGATCCAGAGTCAGTGGGATACGGCGCTTTTCGCCAAACTGGGAAATCAGTTCGCCGTCAGCACTGTAGACCTGCATAGGTGTCTGTAACTCAACGTTTTTAAGCGTTGCTACATCAGGGAGATCCGGTTTCAGATACAGGTAGAAACCAAAAATCGTGCTGACTCCAAGAATGATGCAAATGATTGCAAAAATAAATAATCGCTTTATGAACTTCACTTGAGAATTCCCGTTACACCTTCGTTTGGCCATCCGCGCTATTTCAGTCAGTAGTATAAAGATAACTCAAATAAATTTAACGCCGTCAGAGGTGTTTATTCGAATAATTTTGCCTTGTCTTTACCAGGGGAGCATACCACGCCATGTTGCACAAGCCAGTCTGGACCGGGATAGATATCGGCCACCATAGTGTAAAGGCGGTCGTGCTTAAGCAAAATAAAGGGCGGCTTGCGTTATTGCATTACGCTGAAGTCGCTTTCTCTCCTGTCGGACATGCCGGGGCGTCCCCCGGTGGCGGGCTCCATCACAATAGCCTTTCCGGACCTATCTTGTTGTCAGCCTTGCGTAAAATACGGACGCTGCTTCCAAAGCGCTCTGTTCGTACTGTGCTGTCACTGCCTGACAGTGAGGTGGTGCAGCAAGAACTTACGCTGGAACAACGCTGGGGTCAGGATATCGGAACCGAACTGGCAAAGATACTGGCGGGTACCTTGTCGATGGAGCCCGAGGCGCTGAGCCTGGACTATTATCCATCTCCGACGCCCGGACAGGGGACCACAGACAGCGGATTGCGTTTTCAGGTCTTTGCGGCCAAAACTCACCTAGTTGACGCCAGAACCCAGAGTGTGCGTGAGGCCGGTTTTGAGCCTGTGATCATGGAATTGCAGGCGCGCGCACTCTTGTGGCTGCTGGAATACTGTCACCGCCAGGCAATCACGGCCATGGGAGCGAATCCGGCGCTGGTTTGTTTGGGAACTGAGGAAGCGGATCTGGCCGCCGGCTTTTCGCACAGTCTGCCACTGCATCGCACCTTTATGCTGAGCCGCTCTGGTAATGCGCCCTCATCGGAACTGCTCCGGCAGCTGCAGCATTATCATTCCCTGTCGCCGTTAACCGGGCTGTGGCTGACTGGCCGCTCTTTGTCTGACGAAGATCTGGCTTTGTGGCAGCAAGCGTGCGGGTTGCCTGTTGCTTTTTTGACCCCAGGGCAGGTGTTTCCTTTGTTGCACCGCTCGCCGGCGGTGGCTGTGCCGCACGATACTGCCTGGGCCAGAGCGGCGGCTTTGGCAATCAGAGGGGCGCTATCATGCTGATCCCGGTTAATCTCTTGCCCTGGCGTGAAGCACAGTTCATCGCGCATGCCCGCCGGTTTTGGTACTGCCTGGCGGCGACTGTGGTGCTGGCAGTGCTGATCATCGGGAGCTTGCGGCTTTATCACGGGGAACGGCTGGCGCGCCAGAAAAGCAGTAACGAGCGCATTCAGCAGCAAATACTTGCGCTGGCGCCCGATCTTGCCAAGCTGGCTGATTATCAGCGCCAGCATCAGATGTACCAGTCTCGCTTGGCGGCGGTTAGCCGCTGGCATCATGCGCGTTTTCCCGTGATTTATCTGCTCAATGACTTGCCAGATCTCCTGCCGCTGTCCGCCGAGCTGGAGAGGCTGACACTGAAAGACAATGCCATAGTGCTGGCCGGTCAGACCCGGCAACTGGCGGCGTTACCAGACTTTCTGGCCCGGATCGAGCGCCAGGAATGGGTGAGCCACAGCCAGCTGCATTCGGTGCAACGCGATAACCCGGCGGGACCTGGCGAGCCGCTCACAGTTGGCGATGGAGCCTTTCAGCGATTTTCAGTCACTATGACTCTAGTATCGCCGCTGTTGGAGGCTGTTCATGACTGACTGGCGGGATCTGACCCTGGAGTCGATGCCAAACTGGCCACTGCGTTATCAGCTGGCTGCCTGTCTGGGGCTGCTGGGGATGCTAAGTCTGGTGTTTTGGCATTGGAGCATTAAAGCGGTGATCGAGCAACAGCATGAGTTGCAAGAGCAAGTCCTGTCACTGAGGGCGCAGCTTACCCGGCAGCGCACACAGGCGGAGTTATTGCCTGAGTGGTCGGCGCGGGCAGATCAGATGATGGCCATTTACCGGCAGCAATCGGCCCGGTTGCCCGATAAATCGGCCTGGCCGCAAGTACTGGCGGAAATCGAAACTCTCAGTGTGGAGGCCGGCGTAGCCTTGCAGCATCTTCGCTGGGGGAAAAGGGAAAATCACCCGTGGTACAGTGTGCAGCCTTTGCGCTTTGCCTGGCAGGGCGACTATGACTCGGCAGGGACATTGTTAGCCCGGCTGGCATCCATGCACTGGCTGCTGGTGGTCAATGAGCTGACGATCCAGCCTGTCGACGGGCAATCGGCTGAGTTGCGGGTCACAGGAAGTGCGCAGCTGTATCAGATGCCGGTGCCGCCCGGTGGCCCGATTCTGACTGATGACCAGGGACAGGAGAGATACCAATGATCACTTATTTCCGCCGTCATTTTTCCTTTCGTCCGTTTTTTTACTGCCCCTTTTTTTACTGCGTGGGCAGCTCTGTCTTGCTGTTGGTGGCTGTGCCCGCCACAGGGTTCAGCCTGGCAGACGCACCTGTGTTCAACGTCAGTCCGCTTGGTTCTCCGTTTCAGCGCTTTGAGCTGATTGAGGCCGAAGCTGGAGCGTGTCAGGGATCGGCTAAAGACATGCTGGTTAAGGGGCTGAGGATGAAGGGCAGCGTCAAGGATGAACACGGATGGGCGGCGCTGCTGAGCGCTGAGGACGGGCGGCTGTTCAAAGCCAGGCCAGATCAGGTTCTCGGGCCCAGAGTCAGGGTGCTCAGCGTGGATGCCGGGCAAACAGGGCTGATTTTACAGACCGGCGGCGTGCCCGGCTGCCCTGTTGTGACTCATCACATTCTTCATCTGTCTCAGCGGCAGGCGGTTGATCGCGCCAGACAGCCTCTCCTGACCCCGGTCTGAGCAGAATTATTCAGGAAAGAAAAACATGCAGATTTTTTGTGCACTGTTCATGCTGACATACTGCATGATCTCTGTGCTTGGTACTGCCCCGGCAATGGCAGAGGGTGCATCTCCAGCGAATGACAAGCGATTGTCGCTTAACTTTCAGGATGTCCCGGTGCGTCAGTTGTTACAGGTGATGGCCGATCATCAGCAGCATAACTTGGTGGTTTCCGATGAAGTACAGGGCAATATTACCCTGAACCTCAAAGATGTGCTCTGGTCTCAGGCGCTGGATATTGTGCTGCAGATGAAAGGGCTGGCCTACCAGCGCCATGGCAATATTATGGTGGTGGCGCCAAGAGAGGCAATGGCCGCTCAGGAGCCGCAGACTATCCGCCAGCCTTTGCAGGGCGGGGAACTTAAAACCGAAGTGATTCTAATCCGTTACGCCAAAGCCACGGATCTAGCGGACATGCTGGCGGGTAAACCCGGTCAGTCGGGGCTGCTGACCGAGTATGGCGCATTGCATGTGGATGACAGAACGAACGCCCTGGTGGTCAAGGAAGTGGCGGACAGCATGGAGACCTTGCTTGCCATCATTGACGCCTTGGATAAACCGGTCAAGCAGGTGCAGATAGAGGCGCGCATTGTCAGCATGAATGAAAAGGATATCACGGATCTTGGCGTACGTTGGGGGATGTTAGACACCAGTGGCAGCGTGACGCTCGGGGGTTCCATTGAAGGAAACCTGGCGGCGTTGGGAGCCGATAACCTTGAGCCGGATGTCAGTGATTATCTTAATGTGAACCTCGGCGCTCAGGCTGGCGCTGCCAGAATCGCCTTTCAGGTGGCAAGATGGGGGGATCAGTTGCTGGATCTGGAATTGTCGGCCCTGCAGGCCGAGGAGAAAGCAGAAATCATTTCCAGCCCCCGACTGGTCACAACGAACAAAAAAATGGCCTATATTGAGCAGGGGACAGAGATCCCTTATCTCGAAGCTTCGTCAAGTGGTGCTGTGTCTGTTTCCTTCAAGAAAGCGGTGCTGAGCCTGATGGTGACGCCGCAGATCACCCCGGATGACAAACTGGTGCTGGATCTTGAAGTTACGCAGAACAAGCCCGGCGAGACGGTGATGACAGGCACAGGGGAAGCGGTGGCGATTGATACCCAGCGGATTGGCACCCAGGTACTGGTGGACAATGGCGAGACCATAGTCCTGGGCGGCATTTTCCAGCACCAGTTCAGTCAGGCCGTACGCAAAGTTCCCTTGCTGGGGGATATCCCCCTGCTGGGCAGTCTGTTCAGGCAAGAGCTCGAACGTGATACCCGACGTGAATTATTAATTTTCGTGACCCCGAAAATCCTCCGATAGTGAGGCCAGGCGCAGGCGCAGGGGGTGTTTATTTTGCTGAGATTAGACGCTTGACTGAGACTGGCTATTGCCAAACAGCAGTGAGTCCTGAGATAATTTTCGGTCTTATCACGAATGAAATGTGAGGAAGTTGGCGCCTCAGGCTTGCAAATCAATAGCCTGTGGGCGGTTTTGTCTATTTTTTAATCGCGCGTATATTTGCTAAACATGGCTGAAAAACGAAATATTTTCTTGGTAGGACCAATGGGGGCCGGTAAGAGCACCATTGGCAGACACCTTGCACAGCAGTTACATATGGAGTTTCTTGACTCAGATACTGTGATCGAAGAGCGTACCGGCGCCGACATCAGCTGGGTCTTCGACGTAGAAGGCGAGGAAGGCTTCCGTGCCCGTGAAGAAGCGGTCATCGACGATCTTACCCAGGAGCAAGGCATAGTCCTGGCGACCGGGGGAGGCTCGGTGAAAAGCAAAGAGAGCCGAAACCGTCTGTCAGCTCGTGGTATCGTGGTGTATCTGGAAACCACCATTGAGAAACAGCTGGCACGTACTCAGCGTGACAAGAAGCGCCCTCTGCTGCAAACCGATCAACCTCGTGAAGTGCTTGAAGCGCTTGCAGAAGAGCGTAATCCATTGTATGAAGAAGTAGCGGATTACACAGTACGTACCGACGACCAGAGTGCTAAGGTCGTTGCTAATCAAATTATCAAAATGCTGGAAGAGCGTTAACGACGGAGAAACAACGAGTCATGGAGCGGATTACAGTCAGTCTGGGTGAGAGAAGTTACGATATTTCAATTGGCACCGGATTACTGTCTGATCCGGACTATTTCACCTCTGTGACTGGTCGACGGGTTGTTATTGTCAGTAATGACACTGTCGCCCCTCTTTATGCCGACACACTGCAGGCCACGCTCAGTCCACTGGCAAAGGACGTGGCCCTGCTCAACCTCCCTGACGGCGAGCAGTACAAAACCCTCGATACTTTTAATCAAATCATGACATTTCTGCTGGAAGGCAGTTACGGCCGCGACGTGGTGCTGGTAGCACTGGGCGGTGGCGTGATTGGCGATGTCGTGGGCTTTGCCGCTGCCTGTTTCCAGCGTGGGGTGGATTTTATTCAGGTTCCGACCACCCTGCTGGCGCAGGTGGACTCATCGGTCGGCGGTAAAACGGCCGTCAATCACCCTTTGGGTAAAAACATGGTCGGGGCATTTTATCAGCCTCAGGCGGTGGTCATTGATACCGATTGTCTGAAAAGCCTGCCTGCCCGCGAGTTTGCTGCCGGCATGGCGGAAGTGATCAAATACGGCATTATCGTTGATCAGGATTTCTTCCAGTGGCTGGAACAACATCTGGATCAACTGCGTGCGCTGGATGCCAATGCACTGAGCCAGGCGATTGCCCGATGCTGCCAGATCAAAGCAGATGTGGTTGCGGCTGACGAGAAAGAGTCAGGTGTGCGCGCGCTGCTGAATCTAGGTCACACTTTTGGTCATGCGATTGAAGCTGAGATGGGGTATGGTAATTGGCTTCACGGTGAAGCTGTTGCTGCCGGTACGGTACAAGCGGCACAAACGGCTTGTCTGTTAGGTTTGATGACATCAGCAGAAGTGGAAAAAATCCGTTCATTGCTGGTGCAAGCTGACCTGCCGGTCGTTGCACCGGAAACTATGAACTTTGACCATTATATCAAGCACATGATGCGGGATAAGAAAGTGTTGTCAGGTAAGCTCAGGCTGGTATTACCGACTGGAATTGGTCGTGCTGAGGTCGTTTCTGATGTACCGAATGACATCCTGCGTCAGGTGATAGAACCCTGATGTTGTAATAATACATGACGATAGCCGCTTCTCTGACGTCTCTGGATCTGGACAGCCAGATCCAACTGCTTTCCCGGGTACAGTTTCTGACCCGATTCAGCTCCCATTTGATCCAAATCAGCGGTGAACCCGGGGCCGGTAAATCCTGGCTGGCGCAACGGTATCTTGAACAATGGGCCGACTCGGACGGTATTAACCATACCCGACAGGCCTTGCTGATGTGTCACCCGGCACAGAATGACAGTCAGCACAGAACCATATTGCTGAACCAGCTGATTCCGGGCGCCGTGTTTAACGACAATGATCCCCTGCACCAGAGTGTCGAGCGTTTGCTGGCCGGGAAACCGGTTGAGCTGCTGCTGGTGATCGATGATGCACATATGCTCAGTCCGGCACTGATTGGCGAGCTGTGGGCTTTGGTGGTAAAAGCACAAGAATCAGCAGACTGGCAGGTGAATGTACTACTCTTTAGTCAGACCGGCCGGTTAACCAAAGCCTTGCAGCAGGTCTCTCACGGTCAGGGACAGGCGCCGCTGGAGCTGGA
Organism: Photobacterium sp. SP02; assembly: GCF_038519165.1. Taxonomy (NCBI): domain Bacteria; kingdom Pseudomonadati; phylum Pseudomonadota; class Gammaproteobacteria; order Vibrionales; family Vibrionaceae; genus Photobacterium; species Photobacterium sp. SP02. Next base: position 33,439 of record NZ_JASJOJ010000028.1, on the reverse strand, counting down.
AATTCCCTTGTTGCCTGAACAGGAAGTACAGGCGTTTCTGGAATTGGTTCTGGCCACCCATTCACTTGATGCCAATCAACGTCGGGCACTCAAAGCGCAGGCGGCTGAGGTCACACCGACACCCGGCGCTTTATCGGCACTCAATCACACGGAGGTGGCGAATATGGCCAATACAAGCTCCAGAACCTTTTCCCCAGCCGCACTTTTGCTGTTGTTGTTAGTTATTGCGGCGGCCGGCCTGGTGTTCTGGTACTTTCCTGATCAGCCGGCATCATCTCAATCTGATACGGAATCACTCAGCCCGAATACGACAGCAGCAGATGAAGTGCTGGCGCAATCGGCTGATGGCCTTGCTGTGTCACCGGATGAGCATGCCGGGCTGCCCCTTGAAACGGACAGCGTAGCCGTTGACCTCACTGACAAGAGTGACAGCCAGGTCGCAGAAACGGAGTCGTCCGCATCTGCTGAGGCAAACGCGGAGATCTTGCCCGAGCCGGTCAAGATTGAAGGATTGACTGTTGGCCGCAGTAATACCGCAGGCCAGCGCGTGGTGGTGCCCTCGGATGTGGTGGATGCCATGATTACCGAGCAGGAAACAGGTGGCTCAGGCGAGCTGGCAGTGGCTGCTCAGGATGCGCTCAGTCAGGCGGCTGAGGGTGGAGAAACCGGCATCCCCGGCGCGGCTTCGGCGCCCGAGCAAACGCAAGGTGCTGAACCTGTCCGCACAGCACCGGCAGAAGCGGCTCCAACAGCACCGCAACTGACCGGCCTGCAGGCGGCTATGGCCGCAGATAAAGCAACGCTCAAGTCGGTCAATAGCCGTCATTATGCGCTGCAGCTGGCCGCTATGCATTCGCTGGAAGCCACCCGCAGTTTCCTCAATGAATACGGGATTGAAGATATTGCTCAGGTGTATCAGACCCAGCGGCAGGGCGTGCGCTGGTATATTGTGGTCACCGGCGATTACAGCAGCGTAGCTGCCGCCCGCCGGGCACAGGCGCAGTTGCCGGCGAAAGTGCAATCGGTGCAGCCTTGGGTAAAGTCTTTTACTCAGATCCACCGTGAAATCGACCGGGTTCAGTAACCGCATGGTGCCCGGTCGGCAGTAATTCAGTTGTTGGGGGGATAATTGTCCCCAAGCAGTATGGGTCAGGTGAGAAATAGGTTACAATCCGCCACCTTTGAAAAGACAGTCGTTATGGGTGGTAGGTTAACCAAATGAAAAAGCAGCGTGCCTTTCTGAAATGGGCCGGAGGCAAGTTTTCTCTGGTCGAGGACATCAGACGACATCTGCCACCTGCACGAAAACTGGTTGAACCTTTTGTCGGTGCGGGTTCTGTGTTTCTGAACACGGACTACGACGACTATCTGCTGGCTGATATCAATCCGGACTTAATCAACCTGTACAATGTGATTAAGCATGAGCCCGAGCGTTATATCGAAGACGCCCGGCAGTATTTCACCCCGGAATACAACCAGAAAGGTGCCTATCTGGCTATCCGCGAAGCGTTTAACCAGACTCAGGATACCTACCTGCGTTCCCTGTATTTTCTCTATATGAACCGCCATGGCTTTAATGGCTTGTGCCGTTATAACAAGAAAGGCGGCTTTAATGTGCCGTTTGGTTCGTATAAAAAGCCTTACTTCCCGGAAGCTGAAATGTACCATTTTGCAGAAAAGGCCAAAAAAGCGACCTTTATCTGTGAAGGCTATCACCAGACCTTTTCCCGCGCCCGCAAAGGCAGTGTGATTTATTGCGATCCGCCTTATGCGCCGCTGTCATCCACGGCCAATTTTACCTCTTATTCTGGCAATGGGTTCAGCCTGGACGACCAGGCAGCACTGGCCGATGTGGCAGAAAAAGCGGCAACAGAAAGGCAGATCCCGGTGTTGATTTCCAATCACGACACCACACTGACCCGCCGCCTGTATCACGGTGCGGATTTGTCCGTGGTGCGGGTAAAGCGCACGATCAGCCGAAACGGCGGTGGCCGCAATAAAGTGGACGAGCTGCTGGCACTGTTCAGCCCGCCACAAAACGACTGATAATCACCAGCATCCCGACAAACAACACAATCGCAGCCAGTCCTGCCAGAATGAAGGGCAGGGCACTGGGCTGGCTGAAATCCTGTCGCCGGCTGTGATCGGACTGCACTCCCAGCAGAGCAGCACCCACGCTACGCCACAGGTTAGTTTTCTTCGGCACTGGCTTGTCCTTCATTTCAGACTCCTGTCGTCTGCGCTTCCTTATGCTTTAGCTTAGCCTGTAAACCCAGAGAGGGCCGCGGAACAAATCGGTAAGACATCGGGGTGGAGATCGGGTAGAATTTTGCCCATTTACTGCCCCGTATAGGTATACCGCGCGGGAACCCATTCAAGTACAGAGGCTGAACATGACGGATTTTCTGATCGCTCCCTCCATTTTGTCTGCCGATTTTGCCCGTTTGGGCGAAGAGGTTGAAAAAGTGCTGGCCGCCGGTGCCGATGTTATCCACTTTGATGTAATGGATAACCACTACGTCCCTAACCTCACCTTTGGTGCCCCCATCTGTAAAGCGCTGCGTGATTATGGCATTACTGCGCCGATTGATGTGCATTTGATGGTTAAGCCGGTGGATCGCATTATTCCGGATTTTGCCAAGGCCGGCGCGACCATGATCACCATTCATGCCGAAGCAACAGAGCACCTGGACCGAAGCCTGCAGCTGATCAAAGACCACGGCTGTCAGGCCGGGGTGGTATTCAATCCGGGCACGCCGCTGCATTATCTCGATCATGTGATGGACAGACTGGACATGATTTTGCTGATGTCAGTCAATCCGGGTTTTGGCGGGCAGTCTTTCATTCCGCATACGCTGGAAAAGCTGCGTATGGTGCGTGAGCGGATTGAGGCCTCTGGCCGTGAAATCCGGCTGGAAATCGACGGTGGGGTGAAAGTGGAGAATATCCGCGAAATCGCTCAGGCCGGTGCCGACATGTTTGTGGCCGGTTCGGCGATTTTTGGTCAGCCGGATTATAAAACCGTGATTGACGAGATGCGGGCAGAACTGGCTAAGGTGACGCGTTAATGAAAATTGAAGGCATTACATTTATCGCGTTTGATTTGGACGGCACCTTGCTCGACAGTGTACCGGATCTTGCCGACGCAGCCGATAAAACCATGCAAGCGCTGGGCTTACCCGGGGTGACCGAAGCGCAGACCCAGACCTGGATAGGCAATGGTGCTGAGACGCTGATTGGCCGCGCCCTGAGTCAGAGCATTGAGCTGGACCCGGCGCTGGATCCCGAGCTGCATCAAAGAGCACTGGTGATGTTTAACCGTTTTTATCAAGAAGGCGGTCACAAAAAGACAGTCTTGTACCCGGGGGTGACAGAAACGCTGGAAACCCTGCATCAGGCAGGGATCCCTATGGCGATTGTCACCAACAAACCCTCACAGTTCGTGCCGCACATTCTTGCAGAGTACGGGATCAGCCAGTATTTTACCGATGTGATCGGCGGCGATACCTTCCCGAAGAAAAAGCCGGACCCTTACGCGCTGCACTGGCTGATGGAAAAACATTGCCTGAGTTGCAGCGAGATGTTGATGGTCGGCGACTCCCGCAACGATGTTCTGGCGGCTCAGGCGGCCTCATGCTATGTTGTCGGCCTGACTTATGGCTACAACTATGGCCTGCCGATCAGTGACAGTCACCCGGACCGGGTACTGGATCAGTTCAGCCAGTTGCTGAATGTGGTGGCTATCGCCTAATCGCAGCGTGGACCCGATCGGCGTCAGGTTTAGCCGGTCACTTATTGTTTTCAGGCGGCATAGGTGCCGCCGGATATGTTTAGGACAACAGGAATATCCCATCATGAGTAAACCCATTGTATTTAGTGGCGTACAGCCTTCCGGTGAGTTAAGTATTGGTAACTACATGGGTGCGCTGCGTCAGTGGGAACAAATGCAGGATGAGTACAACTGCCACTACTGTGTGGTGGACCTGCATGCCATCACAGTCCGTCAGGATCCGGTCGCGCTGCGTGAAGCCACGCTGGATGCGCTGGCGCTGTGTCTGGCGGTGGGCGTCAGCCCGGAAAAGAGCACGCTGTTCGTGCAGTCTCATGCTCCTGAGCATGCGCAGCTGGCCTGGGTGCTGAACTGCTACACCCAGATGGGTGAGCTGAACCGTATGACGCAGTTTAAAGACAAGTCGCAGCGTCATTCGGAAAACATCAATGCCGGCCTGTTTTCTTATCCTGTGCTGATGGCGGCAGATATCCTGCTGTACGGCGCGCATCAGGTGCCTGTGGGCAATGACCAGAAGCAGCACCTGGAGCTGGCCCGTGATATCGCGATTCGCTTCAACAATCTGTATGGCGATACCTTTGTGGTGCCAGAACCTTACATCCCGCCTGTTGGTGCGCGCGTCATGAGCCTGCAGGATCCGCTGAAGAAGATGTCCAAGTCAGACGACAACCGCAACAATGTGATTGGTCTGCTGGAAGATCCGAAAGCGATCACCAAGAAGATCAAGCGCGCGGTGACCGATTCTGAAGAACCGCCACGTGTGGTGTTTGATATCGAGAACAAGCCAGGGGTGTCGAACCTGATGGGCATTATGTCGGGTGTGACAGGCAAGAGCCTGGCCGACATTGAAGCCGAGTACAGCGATAAGATGTATGGCCATCTGAAGAAAGATACTGCTGAAGCGGTGGTGGCGATGCTGGAGCCGCTACAGGCGCGTTATCACGCATACCGTGAAGATCGCGCTTTCCTGGATCAGGTAATGAAAACCGGTGCCGAGAAAGCCTCTGCGCGTGCCGCCGAGGTGCTGAAGAAAGTCTACCAGGCCGTGGGTTTTGTCACCCGCCCGTAATCGCCAATCTCATTAAGCGTACAAATGTAAGCAGAAGGCAGCACCTTCTGCTTTTTTTGTCTCCGTTTGCCGCAAATTCCCCCTGCTGATTTTTAGAGTAAGATCACTAAAATGACGTCACATGATGCATATGTGTGGTGTTTGTTAATGCTGTCACATTTATGAGATGTATAAGTGTTAAATAATGCATTCCTTTTTACATATAGCTCTCAATAAATGTAAAGGATTGCAGACATGTTACGAACCACACTTTTGCCATTGGCGGCTGCCATGGGCTTATTGCCTGTGCCGGCAATGGCCGACACCTTTAGCTGTGACACGCAAACCCTGACCCCGATTTATCAGCTTCAGGGAGACGGCCTCAAGAGCCCAGTGATCCCTGAGGGCCAGTACACCAGCCCGGAGGCTTATTACGTGCGCGGGGTGGTGACGGCCAAAGCGACCAGCCTTTACAAAGGCTTCTTCATGCAGGATCTGCAGGGTGATGACAACCCTGACACTTCTGACGGTATCTTTGTCTACACCGGCACTAAGGTGGCGGCGGATGTGCAGCCGGGCATGACGGTGTGCCTCAAAGCCAGGGTTAAAGAGCATTACGACCTGACGCAGTTGCTGGCCGAGCAGGACCAGCTGGCGATTGAGGCCCCGGGCGTTGTACCGGCACCGGTTGCCATTAGCGTCAGAGACGGTGAGCAGCTGGCCGATGCCATGGAGCGCTATGAAGGCATGCGTGTCCGGCTGGTAACAGACAGCCAGCTGAAAGTGACCCGCAATTTTGGTTTCGATTACTCCTCGTACCGTAACAATATGGTGCTGTCACACGCGGCGCCGTTAATGAAACCCACTCAGCTCTATGTGGCCGGCAGCGAGCAAGCCAAAGCCCTGGCGGCAGCGAATGACCGTAATCAGCTCTACATTGATACGGATGCCAAGGCACCGGATGGCGTGATGCCTTATTTCCCGGCACTGGATGCCGAGCAGGGCTATATTCGGGTGGGCGATACTGTCGTGAATCTTGAAGGGGTGATTGGCTACAGCTACGGCGAGTACCGTCTGCTGCCCACCAATACCCTGTCGGCGGCGGATTTTATCCATCATGAGGATCGTACCCCGGCCCCGCAGGCGGTGCCGGATACGCAGCTGAAAGTCGCCAGTTTCAATGTGCTCAATTTCTTTACCAGTGACAGTGACATAGGCGGCGCGCTGAATGCGATGTGTAAAGATCAGGCCGATGCCGATGCGGCCAGTGGCTGCAACCGCGGTGCTAAAACCCTGAGTGATTTCCAGCTGCAGCGCAGCAAGATAGTCAATGCGCTGACGGCCATGAATGCCGATATCGTCGGTATCATGGAAGTGGAAAATAACGGTTTTGGTGATGACAGTGCGCTGGCCAATCTGGTCACTACGCTGAACCAGCAGTTCAGTGATCCGGCGGATCACTATAGCTTCATCACTATTGAGCAGGCTGACATGCACCAGGGCCGGTTTCTGGGCTCGGATGCCATCACAGTGGCGCTGATCTACCGTCCGGGCAAAGTACAGCCGGCGTCAGCGGCGCAGGTGATCCGCATGCCGGAGCAGCACCTGTCCGGGGTGAATCCTCAGGGCGAGACGAAACAGCTGGATAAGTACCAGCGTGACAGCCTGATGCAGACTTTTGCGGTGCAAGGCGCGGTGGACGCGCAGCCATTAACCGTGGTGGTGAATCACCTGAAATCCAAATGCTCAGGTTGCTATGAAGACTGGATCAATGGCGAGTTTGACAGCGATCCGGCGGATTTGCAGGGCCACTGTAATGCGTTCCGGGTCTCTGCCGCTATGGTGCTGGCTGAGACGCTGAATACTATCGACGGCGATCTGCTGGTGCTGGGCGATATGAATGCGTACGCCAAGGAAGATCCTATCCGTGTCCTGACCGACTATGATCCGGCCAGCGCAGAGCGCAAGATACTGTCGGCGTCCGGCACCTCAGTGGCCGGCAAAGTGCTGCATGAGCAGGGCGTCGAAGCGGGCAAAGGGCTGGGCTTGGTGAATCTGGCCGACAAAGGCCATGACGCGCCGGCTTATTCCTACAGCTATGAGGGCGAGCTGGGCAGTTTGGATCACGCGCTGGCTAACCTGTCGCTGGCCGGGAAAGTGGCGGGTATCGAAGAGTGGCACATCAATTCACTCGAAAGTACCTTGTTTGAATACTCAGATAAGCACACAGGGGATCTGGTGAAATCGGCCGGGCCTTATTCTGCCTCAGACCATGATCCTGTGGTGGTCAGCCTGCGCTATCCACAGCCGGACCCCCGCCGTTTCCAGCTGACCTTCAAAAACAAGAGTGCCCATCCTGTCTATCCGGTATTTAATCGCTGGTACTGGGACAGCACGCAAACATGGCTGATGCCGGGCAAGCAGCGTCGCTACCGTGAGGACAATGTGTTCTTAAACCATGTCGGCATTGCTGCCGGCGATCAGGTGAGCCTGAGCCTGCTGGCTTACGGGGTGTTCGAAGTGCCTTGCAGCTACACGCCGCTGCGCTTAACCGGCCGCCTGAAAGCGGTGTATAACGGTGACAGCTGTCAGATGAAGCACTGATCCCGCGCTTTTGACGTGAAAAAGGCCGGCAGGAGGCAATCCTGCTTGCCTTTCTCCCTCCCTGTTGCAAAATAGGGCGCCGATTTTGCCAGGGCAGGGAGACTTATGCTGTTGATCATTGATAATTACGACTCTTTTACCTACAACCTGTATCAGTATTTCTGTGAACTGGGTGCTGAGGTGAAGGTGGTCCGTAATGACGAAATTGATCTGGCGGGGATTGCCGCGCTAGCACCGTCCCATCTGGTAATTTCCCCCGGCCCGTGCACCCCGGATGATGCCGGTATTTCCCTGGCGGCGATTGCCCATTTTGCTGGCAAACTGCCGATCCTCGGGGTCTGCCTGGGGCATCAGTCGATGGCGCAGGTCTTTGGTGCCAAAGTCGTGCGCGCCCGGCAAGTGATGCACGGCAAAACCTCCCCGGTGCGGCACAATAACCACAGTGTGTTCCGCGGCCTGAATAACCCCCTGACGGTGACCCGTTATCACTCGCTGGTGGTGCAGGCCGATAGCTTACCTGACTGTTTCGACGTCACGGCTTGGACAGAAAAAGACGGCGAGCCGGATGAGATTATGGGTATCAGCCATCGCACTCTGCCGCTGGAAGGTGTCCAGTTCCACCCGGAAAGTATTCTTACTGAGCAGGGTCATCAGTTGCTGGCCAATTTTCTGCGTCGTTGAAACCGGCTTTTATCCCTCCTGTTACCTGTCCCTTTCTTTCTCTTTTTTCGCTGACAGGCCTTGTCAAATGTGGCCTGGCTAATGAGTCATTAGTCTTTCTAATGGGTGTTTTTGGCGATTTTGGCTGTCTCACAAGCGCGATCTGCATCACTTTTCTTAACATTGGCCGAAAAATATTCATCCGTCCTTTGTCGCAAGCTTATGCACTTGGCCAAATCATGAACAGGGGCATTGATTCCTACAGGGAAAAACACCTTTCCTTAAAATCGTCTTAATAAGTTTTCCTTACTCGCGCATAAATATGTATCCATCGCAGTTATATGACGCACTTTCCGCAAAGGAAAAACATTTTCTGCTATTGGAATCGGTTAAAATTATGTAAATACTATGCGCAAAGCGATATACACAGAAGGAAAGTATAATGGCGACGGATCAAAAAGTAGGACGTCAAACCTTTGATGAGGTCATGGTACCTTGTTATGCCCCAATGCAAATCATCCCGGTGAAAGGTAAAGGTGCCCGTGTGTGGGACCAGGATGATCGTGAGTACATCGATTTCGCCGGTGGTATCGCGGTGAGCTGCTTGGGCCATTGTCACCCGGCTATGGTGTCAGCACTGAAAGAGCAGGGTGAGAAAATTTGGCACCTGAGCAACGTCATGACCAATGAGCCGGCACTGCGCCTGGCGAAAAAACTGACGGAAGTCAGCTTTGCCGAGAAAGTCTTCTTTGCCAACTCTGGCGCCGAAGCAAACGAAGCCGCGCTGAAGCTGGCGCGCCGTTACGCGGCCGACAAATTCGGTCCGGAAAAAGACGAGATCATCGCCTTTAAACAAGGTTTCCACGGCCGTACTTTCTTTACCGTGACCGTAGGTGGCCAGGCGGCCTACTCTGACGGTTTCGGTCCTAAGCCTCAGGCGGTGACGCACCTGCCTTACAACGATCTGGCCGCGCTGGCCGCACACATCTCTGACCGCACCTGTGCTGTGATGATGGAGCCGCTGCAAGGCGAGGGCGGTATCGTCTCTCCGACCCAGGAATTTATCCAGGGCGTGCGTGAGCTGTGTGACAAACACAACGCACTGCTGGTTTTCGATGAAGTACAAACAGGTAACGGCCGTACCGGTGAGTTCTACGCGTATCAGGGGCTGGGCGTGACGCCTGACATCCTGAGCACAGCGAAATCGCTGGGTGGCGGCTTCCCGATTGGCGCCATGCTGACCACCACTGAGCTGGCACAGCACCTGAAAATCGGTACCCACGGTTCTACCTACGGCGGTAACCCGCTGGCCTGTGCCGTGGCCGAGGCTGTGGTTGAGGAAGTCAGCAAGCCGGAAGTGCTGGCCGGTGTCAAAGAGCGTGAGCAATGGTTCCGCGACGGGATTGAGAAAATCAATGCCCAGTACCCTATCTTCTCCGAAGTACGCGGTAAGGGCCTGTTGCTGGGCGCAGCCCTGAATGCTGACTGGCAGGGCCGTGCACGTGATGTGCTGCTGGCGGCCGGCGAAGAAGGTCTGATGGTGCTGGTAGCCGGTACCAATGTCGTGCGTTTCACGCCTTCTCTGGTGATTGAAAAATCGGATGTCGAAGAAGGTCTGGCCCGTCTGGAACGTGCCATCGCCAAGCTTTACAACCAATAATAAGACAAGGGCAGGCACCATCGCTTGCCCTGCTTGCTGCCCCGGGTGTCACCCGGGGTAGTTTTTAGAAGAGAAAGAAATAACAGATATTCAGAGTTAGCAACCTGTGTTGCTACCTGCATCAGGAGGGAGTTCGATGCTGGTTATACGTCCAATTACAAAAGCTGATTTACCTGCACTGATGATGTGCGCCGACGAATCAGGTCACGGCTTCACATCATTGCCGGTTAATGAGGAGATCCTCAGCAATCGGATTGCGCATTCAGTGGAAAGCTTTAATAAAGACGTCACTGCACCGGGTCCGGAAGGCTACCTCATGGTGGCGGAAGACACTGAGACAGGCGAAATTGCTGGTACGACCGCCCTGGAAGCGGCAGTCGGACTGGATAACCCATTCTATACTTATCACCTCAGCACCCTGGTCCATAATTCACATCATCTGGATGTGCACAAAGTGCTGAAGGTACTGACGTTCGGTAATGACTACACGGGTGTGAGTGAACTGTGCACCTTATTCCTGCGTCCTCAGTGGCGTCAGGGACTGAACGGAAAGCTGCTGTCCAAGTGCCGTTTCCTTATGCTGGCCGAGCACAGCCACCGTTTTTCTGACACTGTGATTGCCGAAATGCGCGGTGTATCAGATGAGCAGGGAAATTCCCCGTTCTGGGAATGGCTGAAAGAGCACTTTTTCTCGATTGATTTCGTCGAGGCCGATTACCTGACAGGGATCGGCAAGAAAGAATTTATTGCCGATCTGATGCCGAAATTGCCCATTTACGTCAACCTGCTGAGCAAAGAGGCCCAGGCCGTGATTGGACAGGTGCACGACAATACGCGCCCGGCGCTAAAATTGCTGGAAGCGGAAGGTTTCGTCAACCGTGGCTATGTCGATATTTTTGATGCCGGCCCCACGGTGGAGTGCGATCTTCGCCATATCGAGTCGGTCCGTGCATCTCAGCGCTGTACGGTTGAGATCGGCGAACATCACAGCTCGCATAATTACATCATCAGTAATACCCGTTTTGCCGGTTTCCGTGCAACGGTAGGTAAAGCGGCACTGGATGGTGAACGTAATCTGGCCATCATTTCTCCGGAAATGGCCAAGGTGTTAGAAGTGAAAAACGGGGATCAGGTTCGCCTGATTGCTCAATAACTAGGGTGGAATACAAAATGACACAATGGATTGCAGGCAACTGGCAAGCCGGTCAGGGCGAAGCGATGCAGTCGCTGAACCCATTCAGCGGTGAAGTGATCTGGGAAGGTAAGAGTGCCACAACCGAGCAGGTTGAGCAGGCTGTGGCCAGCGCACGTCAGGCACTGGTGACCTGGCGTCATACCCGCCTGGAAGAGCGTCAGGCTATCGTTGAGCGCTTCGCTGCCCTGGTCAAAGACAACAGCGAGCACATTGCCCGCACTATCGCCGAAGAAACCGGCAAACCGCTGTGGGAAACGCGCACTGAAGCCGGCGCCATGGTGGGTAAGATTGCGATTTCTCTGCGTGCTTACAATGAGCGTACCGGTGAGCGTGAAAAAGACGTGGCCGGTACCAAAGCCGTACTGCGTCACCGTCCGCTGGGCGTGATGGCGGTATTCGGTCCGTATAATTTCCCCGGCCACCTGCCAAATGGCCATATCGTACCTGCGCTGCTGGCGGGTAACACTGTGGTGTTTAAGCCCTCTGATCTGACGCCGAAAGTGGCGGAAGAAACCATCAAGCTGTGGGAACAGGCGGGTCTGCCAGCCGGTGTGCTTAATCTGGTTCAGGGCGCGCGGGCGACCGGTGAAGCCCTGGCACAGTCGGCCGGTATCGACGGCCTGCTGTTTACCGGCAGCGCCAATACAGGTCATATCCTGCACCGTCAGTTTGCCGGTCAGCCAGGCAAAATGCTGGCACTGGAGATGGGCGGCAACAACCCTATGGTCATCTCCAAGGCCTACGGCGACCTGAAATCCACTGTGTACACCATTATCCAGTCGGCTTTCATCAGTGCCGGACAGCGTTGTACCTGTGCCCGTCGTCTCTATGTCCCTGCAGGGGCAGAAGGGGATGCCCTGATTGCGGCGCTGGTCGAAGCGGCCAAAGCCATTAAGGTGGACGGCCCGTTTGCCGAGCCGCAACCTTTCATGGGCCCGCAAATCTCGACGCTGGCCGCCGATAACATCGTGGCAGCCCAGCAGCGTCTGATTGATATGGGCGGTGAGCCGCTGCTCAAAGCCGAACGCGGCCAGGGCGCCATCGTGACCCCGGGCATCATTGAAGTCAGTAAGATTGCCGAACTGCCGGACGAAGAATACTTCGGACCATTGCTGCAGGTGGCACGTTACCAGGAGCTGCCTCAGGCGGTCGAGATGGCCAACAACACCCGTTACGGCTTGTCAGCCGGTCTGGTCTCTACTGACGACAGTGAGTGGGAATACTTTATCGATCATATCCGTGCGGGTGTCGTCAACCGTAACCGCCAGTTGACCGGTGCCAGCGGCGATGCGCCGTTCGGTGGTCCGGGTGCCTCGGGTAACTTGCGTCCGAGTGCTTACTACGCGGCGGATTATTGTGCATACCCAATGGCATCTATGGAAGGTGAGGCAACCGAATTGCCGGCACAGCTGTCTCCAGGGATCCAACTGTAACTCATACTTAACCCGTATTTTCGAAGGGGAACCGCATCATGGAAAGAGTGGAAAAATTGTTTGAGGCCCTGTGGCAGGACTTTACTACCCGTCTTTGCCCGTCGGCGGCGCAGGTACACGATCTGCTGACAGAGGAAGAGCCTCTGCAAAATGATCATATTGCGCTGCGTACCTTTAATCTGCCTGGGGTCAGCCTGGATGTTCTGGCTGCGCCTTTTATTGCCATCGGCTACAAGCCGTGCGGCACCTACCATTTCGAGCAGAAGAAACTGTACGCTGAGCACTTCGAGCACCCGAATCCGGCTGCCCCGAAAGTGTTCATCAGCGAACTGCTGGTCGGTCAGTGCTCTGCACAATTGCAGAACACGGTACGTGCGCTGGTCAAGCAGATCCCTGACGGGGCAATGAATGATGCGTCCTTCCTCTATAACGGCCGTTTATGGGAGCTGGATTTTGCGACCTATGAAATGCTGGCCGCGGAAAGCGAGTATGCCGGCTGGGTGGCCGCTCACGGTTACGGTGCCAATCACTTTACGGTGAGTGTCAATCAGCTGGAGCAGTTCACGGAAGTGGCGGCGGTTAACAGCCTGCTGCGCCACAACGGGTTCAGCATCAATGAAGCCGGCGGCGAAGTGAAAGGCAATCCGGAAGTGATGCTGGAGCAGTCATCCACTATGGCTGATCGTGTGGATGTGTCCTTCACCGACGGCGTACGTACTATTCCAGGCGGTTTTTATGAGTTCGCCAAGCGCTACCATCAGGCAGACGGGGAACTCTATCCGGGCTTTGTCGAAGCCTCAGCCGACAAAATCTTCGAAAGTACCAATATGTGATGCAGCCTGGCTGACAAACACCTTAAACAGCGGCCTTCTGGTCGCTGTTTTTTTAGCTCTGGTATCTTGGTGTCAGTGCTGCTGATCCAAAGGCAGCATCCAGGCATCACTGTCACGACTCAGGATCCCGGCGTGCAGACCGGCTTCCTGTTCCAGTAACTGGCGCGGCGACTGAAACCCTGTCATCTCCACTGATGCTGTGAGAAAACGGCCCATAGTGACCACAGGGCGGGTTGGCAGCTGGCTGTGCTGCGCATTCGGGGCAAAACGTTCGATATCCATATCGCGACATCCACATAAAACTGATATGCCAAATGTAGCAATAGGAATGAGGAAGGCAACTGAAAAACTGTGAGGTGACTAGAGGAACCTGATGCAAAGCCGGGGGATGGTGTGCAAATGCAAGAAAAGCCGCACGGGCGGCTTTTCTGATACTCACATTGGCTGCATCACAGCTGAGTGATCAGCGAGTGCCGTAAACCACTATGGTTTTGCCGTGGGCAGAAATCAGGTTCTGCTCTTCCAGCATCTTGAGGATGCGGCCAACGGTTTCACGGGAACAGCCAACGATTTGACCGATTTCCTGACGGGTGATTTTGATCTGCATCCCGTCCGGGTGGGTCATGGCATCAGGTTGTTTGGCCAGATTTAACAGCGTCTGGGCAATACGACCGGTCACATCCAGGAACGCCAGGTCGCCAACTTTCTGGCTGGTGACTTGCAGACGGCGCGCCATCTGAGCAGACAGTCGCATCAGAATATCCGGGTTGACCTGGATCAGCTGACGGAATTTCTTAAAGGAAATCTCTGCCACTTCACATGGTGTTTTTGCACGAACCCAGGCAGTACGCTCCTGGCCTTCTTCAAACAGGCCAAGCTCACCGATGAAGTCGCCCTGGTTGAGGTAGGACAGAATCATCTCTTTGCCTTCTTCGTCCTTGATAAGAACGGCAACGGAGCCTTTAACGATGTAGTAGAGGGTCTCTGCTTTCTCGCCAGCGTGGATCAGTGTACTCTTTGAAGGGTACTTATGAATGTGGCAATGAGAAAGGAACCACTCCAAGGTTGGATCTGTTTGCGGTTTACCTGGAACCATATTACTAACTTCCTCTGCAGTGTATTGCCCAACAACGTCATTCCTTGAATTGGGGTTGGGTATAACAATATCATTGTTTGCCAACTAGGATATTCAGTCAACGGCTGGGCTGCAAGCGCATGTGAACATTCAGTCCAAGAGTTTAACTTTTTTCGACACGCATTGCTTGATATTGGGTGACGATAAATGCACATTTTGGACGCATTACTGTGCACATGATCACACAGTTGTGACTTAGTTTTTAAATGCGGGTTTGAGTAGTAAGGAGCATCGCATGCAATCACGTGTTAAATGGGTAGAAGGTTTGACTTTTGTCGGCCAGTCAAACTCGGGCCACAGTGTGGTCATGGACGGTAACGGCGGCAAAACGGCGCCGAGTCCGATGGAACTGGTGCTGATGGCAGCCGGCGGTTGCAGCTCTGTCGATGTGGTCGACGGCCTGAAAAGTGCCGGCCAGGCCATCACGGCCTGCGAAGCCAACATGACCTCAGAGCGCCGCGAGCAGGCGCCGCGTTATTTCACCTCGGTCAATCTGCATTTCGTGGTGACTGGCCATGATCTTGATGAAGCGCTGGTGGCCAAAGCGGTCGGTGATTCGCTGGAAAAATATTGCTCTGTGTGCCTGATGCTGGGCAAAGGTGTCACGCTGACACATTCTTATGAAATCGTCGCCGCTTAATGGTGTTTCGGGAAAGCCGCGCCGGTTTTCCCCCTTATTTTTCGGTGAGCAGTATGATCATCCCCTGGCAAGAATTGGACTCAGAGACACTCGATAATTTGATAGAACACTTTGTCCTGCGCGAAGGCACGGACTATGGCGAGCGCGAGCTGAGTCTGGCGCAGAAGGTCGCCAGAGTCAGGCAGCAACTGGATAGTGGCGAGGCAGTGATTATGTTCTCTGAACTCCATGAAACGGTTGATATTAAACTGCGCCGTTCACTGAGCGCAGAATAAAGCTGCCATAATGAAAAGCGGCAGCAGAAAACGGAAGCTGACGCCGATGCACGGGCCCGTGAAACTTGACTGCTTTCTCTGGCCCTGTTACTAACTGATTCCGTTAGGATTAACGACAAGGTATGTCATGTCTGCAAAACACCCGATCATTGCAGTAACAGGTTCCTCCGGAGCAGGAACGTCCACCACCTCAGAAGCCTTCCGTAAGATGTTTAACATGTTGAACATTCATGCGGCCTGGCTGGAAGGGGACAGCTTCCACCGGTTCACCCGCCCTGAAATGGATGTGGAGATCCGCAAAGCCAAAGAGCAAGGCCGTCATATCAGTTATTTTGGCCCGCAGGCCAACGACTTTGCTCAGTTGGGCAACTTTTTCCGCCAGTATGGCGAAGACGGCAGCGGCAAGTTTCGCCGTTACCTGCACACCTTTGACGAGGCTGTGCCGTATAACCAGATGCCGGGCACATTCACCCCCTGGCAGGATTTGCCGGAAAATACCGACCTGCTGTTTTATGAAGGACTTCATGGCGGTGTGGTGGACGGCGATGTCAACGTGGCACAGCATGTGGATCTGCTGATTGGCATGGTGCCTATTGTCAACCTGGAGTGGATCCAGAAGATCGTCCGTGATACCCGGGATCGCGGCCATTCCCGCGAGGCGGTGATGGAGTCGATTGTCCGCTCAATGGATGATTACCTGAATTACATCACGCCGCAGTTCTCCCGTACCCATATCAACTTTCAGCGTGTGCCGACAGTCGATACCTCGAACCCTGTCAGTGCCAAAGCGATCCCCAGTCTGGACGAGAGTTTTGTGGTGATCCGTTTTCGCGGCATCAAGAACGTGGACTTCCCGTATCTGCTGGCGATGATTCAGGGCTCGTTTATGTCGCGCCACAATACCCTGGTGGTGCCGGGCGGTAAAATGAGCTTTGCGATGGAGCTGATCATGCGGCCACTCATCCAGCAGTTAATTGACACCGGCAAGATCGGTTAATACTGACGACACAACAACGCCTGTTTGCAGGCGTTGTTGTGTTATGCCCCCAGTTTGTCCCGGAACCAGGCCGGCACAGTGTGATCCAGCCAGAAGCTCGGCGCCCGCCAGGTGCCGCTGACAAATCCGACGTGGCCGCCATGCCGGGTCAGGTGATAGTCAATGTGCGGCGGCAGCGGTTGCCTGGGGATCACGGCCTCGGTCATAAAGGGATCGTCGGCGGCATGAATCACCCGCAACGGCGTCGTGATCTGGGCCAGTTTGCCCAGTCCGCTGCAGCGCTGGTAGTAATCCTCGGCATTGCTGAAACCATGCAGGGGCGCGGTGACGGCATCGTCAAACTGGCGCAGCGAGCGGATTTCAGTGATCTGCTCGCTCTGCAAGGGCAGCAGACCAGGTAATGACGCCATTTTTTTCAGCATGTTTTTCTTCATGGAATCGAGCAGGTAGCGCTGATAGATCCGCGAAAATCCTTGCTGTATCCGGTCAGAGCAGGCCGCCAGATCCAAGGGGGGTGAGATGACCTGAGCGGCAGTGAGTTCCGACGCGGCGCCGGTTTCGGCAAGATAATTGACCAGCATGTTCCCGCCCAGCGAGACACCGACCGCCAGCAGGGGATTGTGGGGAAAACGCTCACGCAGATGGCGGATAAAAAAGGTGGCGTCAGAAGTTTCCCCCGAATGATAGCTTCTCGCCTGACGGTTAATTTCGCCGCTGCAGCCGCGAAAATGCATCATCACTCCCAGCCAGCCCTGCTGTCTGGCGGCAAACAGCAGGCTGTGGGCGTAGGGACTGCGAAAACTGCCTTCCAGGCCGTGAAAGAGGATCATGACAGGCATGTGCGCCGGATGGTGAGACGATGTGCCGGTCCAGGCCAGATCGAGAAAATCATCATCCGGGGTCTGAATGCGCTCTGTCAGCGGCTCGAACCGGGCCTGACGGCGGATGATCCGCGGCAGAATGGTTTGTATATGGGCGTTACGCAGGCCAGCGGCGGGCTCAAAATGATGCATCAGCTTCTCTCTCACAGCGGAAAATCAGGGTATGGCTCCTGAGCCAGCAGCTCAGCCAGGATCGCCAGACCTTGTTCAAGTTTATCATGACTGTGCGGCGCGCTGATGGCCAGACGTACCGCCTGGGGTATAGTGCTGCCCGGCGGCGTAAACAGCTCGGCCGATTTGACTACCACCTCTCTGGCTTGTGCCGCGGCGACAAAATCACTCAAGCGCCAGTGGTCCGGCAAGGTGAGCCAGGCATGGAAGCTCTGCGCGTGATGCTGAATGTGATAAGGGTGCAGATAGCGCTCGAGCAACAACTGTCGCTGGGCTATGTCTTGCCGGATCGCGGTCAGCAGCCGATCGGCATCGCCCTGGTGGATCAGCTCGCAGGCCAGAGCACTGAGCAGCGGACTGATCATCAGGCAGTGATGGTGTAGCGCCGTGTTCAGTCTGTCCTGATGCTTGCCCGGCACCTGGATGTAACCCAGCCGCAAGCCCGGCGCGAGGCATTTCGACAGGCTGCCGAAGTGGATCACCTGTTCACTGTCGAGATTGACCAGCGGCGGCGGGGCGTCGACCGGCAGCAGGCCATTGACATCATCTTCAATCACCAGCACCTGATGGCGGCGGCACACCGCCAGAATCGCTTCGCGCCTTTCCCGGCTCATGACGGCTGTTGTCGGGTTTTGCAGGGTGGGCGTGCAGTAAAGCATTCGCGGCTGGTACAGGCGGCAGGCGGTATCTAGGCTCTCGGGGATCAGGCCTTGCTGATCCATCTCCACCGCTTTGACATTGAGCTGCATCTGACGGGCCAGCCCGAGAAAGCCGGGATAGACGACTTGTTCGGTCAGCAGAGTATCGCCGCTGCGGCAGAACACCGACAGTACCAGCTGAATGGCATGCTGCGCGCCGGAGGTAAAATGCATACGCGCCGGGTCGAGCTGAATGCCATGGTGGTTGAGCCAGCGGCAAATCTCCTCTCTGTGTTCGCTCAGCCCTTGCGGATCCTGATACAGCATCAGGTGGTTGAGCTGATCCGCCTGCTGGGCGAGCGTCTGCATCGCCTGCGCCAGCGGCGCTGATCGGTCGAGATAAGGCGGGATGTTATAGCCGAAATTGTACTCATCGGGTGCCTGAGTGGGGTAACTGAATACCCAGCCCGGACGGTTACTCTGACAGACGTACGTACCAGCGCCCACCCTGGCCTCCACCAGCCCCCGGCGCTCGGCTTCGGCATAGGCGCGGGTAATGGTCCCGACCGTGACCTGCAGTTTATCGGCCATGGCTCTGTGCGTCGGCAGCTTGCTGCCAGCTGTCAGCAGGCCGGATTCAATCAGATGTGCCATGGTTTCGGCCAGGCGACGGTATTTTGGCAGCCCATCGTCACACCTTTCAAAGAAATCTTGCTGAATGGTCTCGATTGTCATGGTGACAATAAATCCTTTGATTGCAAATTCCACCCTTGATAGTCTGCATTTTGACCGCTTTGGTGGGGTTAAAGCAAGTGAAAATTAAAATTGTACCGATACAATTATGGTGTGAATCACGGAGTGGCAGATGAACCTGGAATGGCAATTTTTGATGTCTCTGGCCGCATTTGCGGCCACTATGACCGGAACTCCCGGACCGAACAATATGATGGTGACGGCCTCAGGGGCTAATTTTGGCTACTGGCGCACCGTGCCGCACATGCTGGGCATTGGCGGGGGCCTGGTGAGTATGATTCTGCTGGTAGCGGCCGGGCTGGGGGTGCTTTTTGTGCGCTATCCTGTGCTGCATGAAGTCCTGCGCTGGCTGGGCAGTGGCTATTTGCTGTATCTGGCCTGGAAGATTGCCGCTTCCGGGGGCAGGGTCCAGGCTGAAGACAATGACGCCAGACCCATGCCTTTTTTCGCGGCGGCCATGTTCCAGTATGTTAACCCTAAAGCCTGGATGATGTCGGTGACCGCGATCAGCACCTTTACTATGAGCGGGGAAGGGTACTGGCTGTCAGCGGCGGCGGTCGCCCTGATCTTCTTTGTGGTGGGCTTTCCCTGCGTCTCACTCTGGGCCGGATTTGGCACTATGATTGGCCGCTGGCTCAACCAGCCGAAAGCCAGACGGATTTTCAATCTGGTGATGGGAGCGCTGACCGCGGGTTGCGTGGTGATGATATGGTAAGGCAGCCAGGCTGCCTTGATCATCTTGCTTTCACCACGGTGGTCAGCCGCGAATCGCTGCTGTCAGGCTGGCGGCATTTAAATGCTGGCAGTACTGGGCCAGGTTGTCGGCAGGCGGCGGCAGCGCGGCTCTGGCCTGCTGCGCCTGATGGTTCAGACAGCGAATCAGATCCTGCTGCTGGCTTTGTTCCAGCAGCAGCTCAAAGTCCAGCATCTGCTGATAACCGGGCTGATCCAGCTGAGGTTTCAGCGCGCGGCGCAACTGACGGTAGGCTTTGAGCTGGCTGTCGCTCGCGGCCAGCGCCTTATTCAGCTGGCGGATTTCTGTCTCTGACAAGGCGTACTGCTGGCTGTCGAGCCAGAGCAGTAACAGGGCCAGATTAACGTTGCCCCGGAAATCGTCCTGAAGCTGCAGGCAGGCCTGGCTGACGCCGCCCAGGCTGTAGTGCTGCAGGCAGAAGCGCCAGAACTGATCCGGCTGAAAAGGCTGTCGGGCGGAGTGCTCAGAATTTGACATTGAATTCCTGTTCCATACTTTCCAACTGCTCATGCAGTTCCATCCATTCCATCTCAACCTCTTCCAGTGCAGCTTTGGCCTGACTCTGGTCAAGCAAGGTCTGGTTCAGTTGGGCTTTGTTGTCCGCTTCATAGATGCTGGCATCAGACAAGGCGGCTTCCGCTGTCGCCAGTGACTGGCTGAGCTTTTCCATCTTCGCTTCCAGTTTGTCAACCTGCTTGCGCAGTGGCGCGGTTTGTTTGCGGAACTCAGCTTCCAGGCGTTTGAGCTCTTTGCGTGACGCGGCACTGTGGTCTTTACTGGCGGTGTCCGGTTTGCCGGCCTGCTGCTCGCGGCGTTCACTGCGCTGCTGCTCTGCCAGCCACTTGTGGTAATCATTGAGATCGCCGTCGAACGGTTCGACTTTTCTGTCGTGCACCAGATACAAATCGTCTGTGGTCGCGCGCAGCAGATAGCGGTCGTGGCTGACGATGACCATCGCCCCTTCAAAGGACTGCAGGGCCAGCGTCAGCGCCTGGCGCATGTCGAGATCTAGGTGGTTGGTCGGTTCATCGAGCAGCAGCAGGTTCGGGCGCTGCCACACGATCAGTGCCAGTACCAGGCGGGCTTTTTCTCCCCCGGAGAAGGGGCCGACCAGATCCAGTGCCTTGTCGCCTTTGAAGCCAAAACTGCCGAGGTAGTCGCGCAGTTGCTGCTCTGTGGCTTCCGGTGCCAGGCGGTTCATGTGCTGCAGTGGGGTTTCATCCAGGCGCAGGGTTTCCAGCTGGTGCTGGGCAAAATAACCGATTTTCACCCCTTGCGAGTACGTCAGCTCGCCGGCCTGTACCGCCAGTTCACCTGAGAGTAATTTGATCAGGGTCGATTTACCGGCACCGTTACGGCCCAGCAGACCAATCCGGCTGCCCGGTACCAGGTTAAGGCGGATCTTATCCAGGATCGGGGTCTCGCCATAACCGGCCGCGACCTGATCCATCATCATAATCGGGTTAGGCAGCGAGTCCGGTTCGCGAAATTCAAAGTTGAACGGGTTGTCGAACTGGGCCGGCAGCACTTTTTCCAGCCGCTCCAGTGCCTTGATCCGGCTTTGTGCCTGCCGGGCCTTGCTGGCTTTATAGCGGAAGCGATCGATATAGGACTGCATGTGCGACATTTGCTTTTGCTGCTTCTGATACATCGACTGCTGCAGAACCAGTTTTTCCGCCCGCTGGTTTTCAAACGATGAGTAGTTGCCTGTGTATTCGTTCAGGCGCTGGTTTTCGACATGAATAATACGACCGACCACAGGATCGAGAAAATCGCGGTCGTGCGAAATCAGTACCAGGGTGCCCCGGTAATTCTGCAGCCATTTTTCCAGCCACAGCACGGCATCCAGATCCAGGTGGTTGGTAGGTTCGTCGAGCAGCAGCAAATCGGAACGGCACAGCAGGGCCTGGGCAAGATTAAGGCGCATCCGCCAGCCACCGGAAAACTGCGTCAGGTTCCACTCCATCTGGGCCTGCGAAAAGCCCAGACCATCGAGCAGCTCGGATGCCCGGGCTTTGATGCTGTAACCGCCAATGGCGTCTAGCTTGTCGTGCAGCAGGGCCACCTTGTTGCCGTCATCGGCCAGCTCTGCCGCCTGCAGTGCCTGCTCCAGCTGGCGGTATTCCCGGTCACCGTCAATCACATAATCCAGCGCGGTGCGTACTAGCGCCGGCGTTTCCTGTGCCACCCAGGCCAGCTCCCAGTGCGATGGGACAGAATGTTGCCCGGCATCGACGGTCAGCTCGTTTTTGATCAGCGAAAACAGGGTGGATTTACCACAGCCATTCTTGCCCACCAGTCCGACTTTATCGCCAGGATGAATAGTGGCAGTTGCCTGATCTAAAAGGACATTTCCGCCCCTGAGTAATTGAATATCAGAAAAAGTGATCATCGCCTGTTACTACCGGCTGTTGCCGCTCCACAACAAATAGGTTTCTGGTGCGGCAGTCTATACTAAACCTCGGTTAACTGCGAACAAGGCCGAAGACCCAGAAACGGGCAGCGCTTTATTTTGCTGTTGAAATCTCAGGAATTAAGCGATCTTTTGGCGCCAGAATTCGGTATGATGTTTCAAGAGCCGGGACATCCCGTTAATGCTCATGATGTTACTCAGGGAAATGAGGACCAGGCCTATGGAGCACGCCCCACCACGCATTCTGCTGATTTACGCGCATCCGGACCCCGATGCGTCCGTTGCCAACAAAGCCATGCTATCGGCAGTGGCTAACCTGTCTCATGTGACATTTCACGATCTGTACGGCAAGTACCCGGATTTTTTCATCGATATCGCTTATGAACGTGCCTTGCTGGCCCAGCATGATATTTTGGTTTTTCAGCACCCTCTTTATATGTACTCATGCCCTTCGCTGCTCAAGGAATGGATTGATGTGGTCCTCAGCAAAGGGTTCGCCCACGGGGATGGCAAGGCCACCAAGGGCAAATACTGGCGTTCAGTGATCACTACGGGCGGGGCGGCCGAAGCCTACACGCCGGATGGTTATAACCGCAGTAGTGTGGGCGACATCCTCAAACCGTTTGAGCTCACTGCCGAGCTGTGCCAGATGCACTGGATGCCGCCTTTGGTGCTGCACTGGGCACGGCGGGTGCCGGATGCCGAACGGCGCGAACATGCGCAGTTGTACCGGGAGTGGCTGCTCTCGCCATTGGCCGAGACCGGCGCCGACAGGGAGAAGCGTTATGGCGTCTGATGTATTGAGTGCCGGTGTGGTGTTTCTGGCGGCGGCCGTTGTGGCTGTGCCTGTGGCCCAGCGTCTCGGGCTGGGATCGGTTTTGGGCTATCTGCTGGCCGGGATCGGCATTGGTCCCTGGGGGCTGGGGCTGATCAATGATGTGGAGGAAGTGCTGCATTTTTCCGAGTTTGGGGTCGTTCTGCTGCTGTTTCTGATTGGACTGGAGCTGAACCCCAGCAAACTCTGGCAGATGCGACAACCTATTCTGGGCTTAGGCGGCAGTCAGGTGGTACTGACCAGTTTAGTGATTGCCTCCTTGGTACTCTTGTGCGGCCAATTTGTCGGGGCGGTGGATTGGCGGGTCGCCCTGGTGATAGGGATGGGGCTGGCGTTATCTTCCACCGCGATAGCACTGCGGATCATTGAAGAGCAGGGCATCGGCGGCTCGCAGACCGGGCAATCCGGCTTTGCGGTACTGCTGTTTCAGGATATCGCCGTGATCCCTATGCTGGCGGTGTTGCCTCTGCTGGCGGGCAGTGATGGCGGCACCTGGCTCGATTTAGGCGCCATGGTGGCAGGTATAGCCGTGTTGCTGGTCGGCGGTCATTTTCTCCTGCGGCCGCTGTTTCGCTGGGTCGTGATGTCCGGGGTGCGCGAGCTCTTTACCGTCACGGCTTTGCTGCTGGTGATAGGGATTGCACTGGGCATGGAAATTCTCGGCCTGTCTATGGCGCTTGGCACTTTTCTGGCCGGGGTGCTGCTGGCGGAAAGCGAATACCGCCATGAGCTAGAAATTGCCATCGAGCCGTTTAAAGGGCTGCTGCTCGGGCTGTTCTTTATCTCAGTCGGTATGGCGGTCAATCTCGGCCTGCTGCTGGAATACCCGTTACAAATTCTCGGAGCTGTTGTGGCTTTGGTGACGGTTAAGGGCTTAATCCTGTATCTGCTGGCCCGCCTGTTCGGTATTCAGGCCAAGTCGCGCAGCCAGATGGCGGCCATTCTCAGTCAGGGCGGTGAATTTGCTTTTGTACTCTTTACTGCTGCACGCAGCGAAGGGCTGTTAGAGGCGGATCTGAGCAGTTTTTTGCTGGTGGTGGTGAGTCTGTCTATGATGACCACGCCTTTGATCTTACGTTTGCAGGACAAATGGTTCGTACGCACTTTTAAGGCTGAAGCCAGCGATGAACCGGAATCCGATGTGGTCGATCGCGAACCCAGGGTGATCATTACCGGGTTCGGCCGTTTTGGTCAGGTCGTCGGCAGGCTGCTGTTTGCCAATAAAATCCGGGTCACTATATTAGAACGGGATCCAAGTCAGATTCAGTTCCTGCGTAAGTTTGGCTATAAGGTGTATTATGGCGATGCCAGCCAGCTCGATTTACTGCGCGCGGCCGGGGCGGAAAAAGCAGAAGCTATCATTATCTGTACCGACAATCCGGAAGAGGTGATGCAGGTGGTGGTCCTTTGTCAGCAACATTTCCCGCGCCTGAAAATACTGGCACGCGCCCGCAGCCGGGTGGAAGCGCACCAGTTGCTCAGCCACGGCGTGGACAGGTTTTCGCGTGAGACCTTTGCCGGCGCGCTGGATCTGGGACGCCAGGCACTGGTTGCACTGGGCATGCACCCCTACAAAGCCAAACGGGCAGAGGCACATTTTCGCAAATTAGATACCACCGCTTTGCGGGACTTGTTACCCCAGCACTCGGAAGATGTCCACTTAGCCACCCGGGCCAGAGAAGCCCGTAAAGAGCTGGAAGAGATCTTCGATCGGGAAATGCGGGGCGAACGCGAGCGGCACAATGGCTGGGACTGACCGGCCCTCGGATTAACAGAACCTGGCAGTAGCAGGAAAGGAACCATGAGTAAGAAACGTTTTATCGCCGGGGCGGTATGCCCGGCATGCCAGCAGCAAGACACTCTTCGCTGGTGGCTGGAAAATGAGGTAGAGAAAGTCGAGTGTGTGGCTTGCCATCATACCGACACGCGCCTGCCTAAATCGGTTGAAGACAGCAAACATGTTGCGGGCTCGACATCAGAGCAGGTGATCGGCATTTTCAAGCCGGAATAAAACTGTCGGCGCGAACAAAATTGGCGTCATAGCGGGCAGATCCGGTATGATGGCGGATTAAATCCCTGCTCAAATTCGGAGTAAACATGAAAGTCGCTAAAGACACAGTAGTAAGCCTGGCTTATCAAGTGAAAACTGAAGAGGGCGTCGTTGTTGACGAGTCAACCACTGAGGCGCCGCTTGATTACCTGCACGGCCACAACAACCTGATCGTTGGTCTGGAAAATGCACTGGAAGGTCGTGAAGTTGGCGACAAATTCGAAGTGACTGTGGCGCCAGAAGATGCTTACGGCGAGCACCATGACGAAATGGTTCAGCGTGTACCGGCTGAAGTCTTCCAGGGTGTGGATGAAATTACTGTGGGAATGCGTTTCCTGGCAGATACGGATCAGGGCCCTATCCCTGTTGAAGTCACCGAAGTGGATGGTGATGAAGTGGTGGTTGACGGTAACCACATGCTGGCGGGTCAGACACTGACTTTCAACGTTGAAATCGTTGCTACCCGTGCGGCGACCGAAGATGAGGTTGCTCACGGCCATATCCATCAGGAAGGCGGTTGTGGTCATGACCATGATCACGACCATGATCATGATGGCGGTTGCTGCAACCACTAAGTCATCTTGTCATGACGACAAAACGGGAAGCCTGGGCTTCCCGTTTTTGTATCATCAGTTTATCAGTGCCTTCTGCGCGGCATCAGTAATGCGGTGGCGGGGTCTCTTCACTTTCACTGGCGAGATTGGACACCTGAGAGCCTTGCACTTTGCCCGCTAAATAGCGTACCTGTACCAGCAGCTTGTCGAGCAGAAACTGCTGCTGGGTCAATGCGCTGTTCAGCTCTTCAATGGTCTGTTCCTGAAAAGCCTGTTTCATTTCCAGCTCATCAATCTGAGCCTGTAGCTTTTGTTCGATATCTGTCATTGTCAATGTCGGCTGCTGTTTACTGTGTTCAGTCAGTGAGATACCAGTCCTGGGCGATGCCGGCTGAGCTGCCTGAGCGAACGTCACCGTCTGGTGTGATGGCGACATCATACACCACCGCCGACCCCGGGCGCTCGTTTTCTTGTGTGGCGGCTTGCCAGTAAGCTTCTCTCTCGCCGGTTGAGGTGTTCCACAGTTCTACCCGTTTGGAAGGGGTACCTGTTGCCAGATAGCTGCCGTCATCAGAAAAACGTGCACTGGAAAAGTTTTGCTGTCTCAGGCGTATGGTCAGTGCCGACTGTTGATGGCCGTCGGACAGATCCCAGAGAACCGCCTGGTTACCGCTGTCTGCGGTGAAAGCCAGCTTGCCGTCTCGCTGCAGGGCGACCTGGTTGACTCGCGTCGGGTGCTCAAACCGGTACAGAATCTGGCCGCTGTCCGTATCCCAGAGGTAGGCCAGGTTGTCATCGCCGCCTGAAAGGGCATAACGGCCGTTGGGGGAGAGGGCGACGGCATTGACTTTTTCTCTGTGGGCAAGGAACTCCAGCCGTCTTCCGCTGCCCAAGTCGACGAACAGCGCTTTGCCGTTTGACAGAGCCAGCAGTACCTGTTTGCCGTCATTGGCGATCGCCGCATCACGTATGATGCCGTCAGAGACTGACCATAGTCCCTGCGCCTGGCTCCAGGCCAGATCCCAGACCGCAAAGTTTTGTGCGGTTACGGTAATGGCAAACCGCTGATTGTCGGATATCTCGCTGTTTGTCACCGTTGTGTGATGTGGATCTTGAGAACCTAAATCAGCTAACTTTTTGTTTTGCTGTAGATCCCAGAGCACGATACCTTGTTGGACTGAATAAAATAACGCAAAGCGACCATCCCGGCTCAGGCTGAATGTGGTGGCGCCGTCAGCGGCCAGATCCCAGCGCTGGCGCTCCGGGCCGGAAATATCACAACCGGCCAGCGTAAAGAGTGCCAGAATGAAAGTTGCTGCTAAAAATGATTGGCGCATGGATCGTACT
The DNA here is from genome assembly GCF_038519165.1 of Photobacterium sp. SP02. Classification (NCBI taxonomy): domain Bacteria; kingdom Pseudomonadati; phylum Pseudomonadota; class Gammaproteobacteria; order Vibrionales; family Vibrionaceae; genus Photobacterium; species Photobacterium sp. SP02. Next base: position 6,773 of record NZ_JASJOJ010000028.1, on the reverse strand, counting down.
TTCCGTTTTAAGACTATTGCGTCCCGACTGTGGCGCATTTGTGTCCGACGCAGTGAATGACGGTAAGAAAATAGTTGGTATTAGTATATTGATATGGCATGGTTTTAACATAGCTGTGTAGAACCTTGCGTAAAATTAAGAGCTTAGACTCTGAATAAATGGAGAGATACATGAAACCAGTTCTGAAACCAGTTCTAAAAATGTCTGTGTTGGCAGCAACGATTCTGCTGGCGGTAGGCTGTCAGGATGAGAAAACGTCAGCACCGGCAGAGACGGCTGAACCAGTGGCAGTTGAGCAGCAGGCTGCGACAGATGCAAAGGCATTCGAGTCTGATGATCAGAAAGCGGCTTATGCTATCGGGGCTTCACTGGCGCAATACCTGTCAGCTAACCTGGAACAGCAAAAAGAGCTGGGTCTGGATCTGAAAAAAGAAGATGTACTGGCTGGGGTGAGCGATGTCTTTGCCGGTAACAGCCGTATGAGCCAGGAAGAAACGCAGCAGGCGCTGCAGGATCTGGATCAGCGTGTCTCTGACATGATGGCGAGCAAAGCCAAAGAAGAAGCGGAAAAGAACACCAAAGCTGGCGATGATTTCCGTGCTGATTTCGAACAACAGGAAGGCGTGAAGAAAACTGAATCCGGCCTGTTGTATCAGGTCGAGACTGAAGGTAAAGGCGAAATGCCAAAAGCAACCGATACAGTGCAGGTGCACTATAGCGGTACGCTGATTGACGGCACGGAGTTTGACAGCTCATACAAGCGCAATCAACCGGCCACTTTCCCGCTGAATCAGGTGATTCCGGGCTGGACGGAAGGCGTGCAGCTGATGCCGGTCGGTTCTAAGTTCAAGTTTGTTATCCCGCCAGAGCTGGCTTACGGTTCGCAAGCCAACCCAAGTATTCCGGCCAACTCTACCCTGGTGTTTGAGGTTGAGCTGCTGGAAATCGTCAAAGCGGATCAGGACGCAGAAGCCACGGCTGAACAGTAAGCCTTGCGTTAATAAGACACCCAAGCCCGGCAAATGCCGGGCTTTTTGCATTTATAGCGCTGATTTAGGATCATTTTTGTGCGCTGCAAATTTCATTTTCTGAAGACCTGTTTCCATATTCTGATAAACTTGCAAGCAAGAATTGAATTTTTCCCCGTTTCGTTTAAATCGAAGCTTGCCTTCAACATCAGTGGAGCGGGAACAAGCAAGGAAGACTGAAAGTGGTATCGACCGATAACTTTGGCACTGACGTCATGGTGGAAAGTGACTTAATAGAGACCCGTACTTTTACTGAGCACGACTTTGTTATATTGCGCTCATACGAAGCCGTGGTTGATGGACTGGCCACCCTGATAGGGCCTTTTTGTGAAATTGTGCTGCATTCACTGGCCGATCTGAATACCTCGGCGATCAAAATTGCCAATGGCGAAAATACCGGCCGCAAAGTGGGCTCGCCGATCACTGATCTGGCATTGCGTATGCTGCGTGACATTGAAGGGTCAGAGCGCAATTTCTCCCGCGCCTATTTCACCCGTGCCAAGGGTGGCGCATTGATGAAGTCCATCACCATTGCGATTCGCAATGCCGATGACAATATAATAGGTTTGCTGTGTATCAACGTTAACCTGGATGCCCCTTTTTCCCAGATTCTGCAATCTTTCATGCCGACCGATGAGGCCAAGCAGGCCGCTTCCAGCGTGAATTTTGCCAGCGACGTTGATGAGCTGGTGGATCAGACGGTTGAGCGCACGATCGAAGAAATCAATGCCGACAAGAATGTCTCGAATAATGCCAAAAACCGTCAGATAGTGATGGAGCTGTACGACAAAGGGATCTTCGATATTAAAGATGCCATCAACCGGGTTGCTGACCGCCTGAATATCTCCAAACACACTGTCTACCTATATATACGCCAGCGTAAAACGGAGGATGGCGAAAAATGAGCCTGACGTTTGCCCTGGTGGTCGATGGGCCGGCCTACGGGTCGCAGAATGCGCGCAGTGCCTATCAGTTTGCTCAGGCCGTCATCGCCAATGGGCACAGGTTGCAACGGGTATTTTTCTATCAGGATGGGGTTCACAACGGCTCTGTGCTGGCCGCGCCGGCGTCGGATGAGTTTGACTTACTGGCCGCCTGGCAGCAACTGGGCCGTGAGCATCAGGTCGAGTTGCAAACCTGCGTGGCCGCCGCGTTGCGCCGCGGGGTGGTCAGCGAACTCGAAGCCAGCCAGAATGCACTGCCGGGTCATAATCTGGCCGCTGGCTTTGAACAGGCCGGGCTGGGCGGATTGGCCGAAGTGTTATTGAGCGCCGATCGCGTGATTCAGTTTTAACTGTGCCGGAAAGTATTATGTCTGTCGGATTTGTTTTCACCACTGTGCCGCACGGTCTCAACAGCGGCCGTGAAGGGTTAGATGCCGTACTGGCAACTTCTGCTTACAGCGAAGAGCTGCAACTGTTCTTTATTGGCGATGGAGTATGGCAACTGCTCAAAGGCCAGCAGGGTGCAGCGGTGCTGGGGCGTGAATACAGCGCCGCCTTTAAAATGCTGCCACTGTATGATCTTGAAGAGGTGTTTGTGTGCCGCGAGTCCATGGCAGAGCGCGGGCTCACACTGGATGATTTGCTGATCGAGGCGGAGTTGCTTTCGCCGCAGGAGCTGACCGCCAAACTTCACCGTTGTCAGAAAATTCTCAGTTACTAGTTTTTCAGCGACTCAAGCTGCGTGCAGCTTTCAGGACTGCCTATGTTACACATGATTTTTTCTTCTCCTTTTCAAAATCGGGCATTACAGCAGTGCGTTGCTCAACTTTTACCCGGTGATGAAATTGTGTTGCTGCAAGATGGCGTTGTCGCCGCCACCTCGCCGGGACAACTTGAATCTGCCTTCAAGCAAGCGGCGGCCGTGTACGTACTGGAGACGGATTTACTGGCGAGAGGCCTGGCCGGGCGGGTTACCGCGGATGTGGAAGTGATAGATCACAACATGTTGGTGGCGTTGACGGTCCGCCATCCTAACTGCATGAAATGGGCCTGAATAAACGCGGTTAAAAAGGATTCAACCGGCCGGAAAGAGGGTGGTTAAGAAATGATCATAGATGTGATCGCTGTATATATCTTGACACCTTATAGTCCGACGCCTAAAATTTCGCGTCCTCCTGTTGTTGGGAGGCAGATTTTTCACCTTTACGAAAGTAAATAATCAGGAGCTATTTAATGGCAACTATTAACCAGCTGGTACGCAAACCACGTGCAAAGCAAGTTGTTAAGAGCAACGTGCCTGCGCTAGAAGCGTGTCCACAAAAACGTGGTGTATGTACTCGTGTATACACTACTACTCCAAAAAAACCAAACTCCGCACTGCGTAAAGTATGTCGTGTACGTCTGACCAATGGTTTTGAAGTAACGTCATACATCGGCGGTGAAGGCCACAACCTGCAAGAGCACAGTGTTGTTCTTATCCGTGGTGGTCGTGTTAAAGACCTTCCAGGTGTTCGTTACCACACTGTTCGTGGTGCACTTGACTGTGCGGGTGTTAACGACCGTAAACAAGGTCGTTCTAAGTACGGTGTGAAGCGTCCTAAGTCTTAATGGAATCCGTTAAGTAAGGCCAAACACTAAATTATTTGTAATTTTGAAAAAACTGAAAAGTTTTGGATAAAACCTGAAGAAGACAACGGAGAATTTCCATGCCACGTCGTCGCGTAATTGGTCAGCGTAAGATCCTTCCAGATCCTAAATTCAAATCTGAATTGCTGGCAAAATTCGTCAACATCCTGATGGTTGACGGTAAGAAATCTACTGCAGAGAAAATTGTTTACACTGCACTGGATTCAATGGCTGAGCGCTCTGGTGAAGAGCACCTGTCAATTTTTGAAAAAGCTCTTGATAACGTTCGCCCAGCGGTAGAAGTTAAATCTCGCCGTGTAGGTGGTTCAACTTACCAGGTACCAGTAGAAGTACGTCCTGTGCGTCGTAATGCTCTGGCTATGCGTTGGTTGGTTGAAGCTGCGCGTAAGCGTGGTGAAAAATCTATGGCTGCTCGCCTGGCTGCTGAAATGCTGGATGCTGCCGACAACAAAGGTTCTGCTGTTAAGAAACGTGAAGACGTTCACCGTATGGCAGAAGCGAACAAAGCGTTCGCACACTACCGCTGGTAATTTCATTATTAGCGAATGGGCGCAGCAGGCTTGGCCTGCTGCGCCCGTACCATTTTCTAAGGATAACCTTAGTAAGAGGATTCAACCGTGGCTCGCAAAACTCCTATTGAGCGTTACCGTAACATCGGTATTTGCGCTCACGTAGACGCCGGTAAAACAACCACGACCGAGCGTATCCTGTTTTACACAGGTCTTTCCCATAAAATTGGTGAAGTACACGATGGTGCAGCTACCATGGACTGGATGGAACAGGAGCAGGAGCGTGGGATCACCATAACCTCTGCTGCCACTACAACCTTCTGGCGTGGTATGGACGCTCAGTTTCCTGAGCATCGCATCAATATTATCGACACCCCAGGACACGTTGATTTCACTATCGAAGTAGAGCGTTCCCTACGCGTACTTGATGGTGCAGTGGTTGTTTTCTGTGGCTCATCCGGTGTTGAACCTCAGTCTGAGACAGTATGGCGTCAGGCTGACAAATACGAAGTACCGCGTATGGTCTTCGTAAACAAGATGGACCGTGCAGGCGCTGATTTCCTGCGTGTGATTGAGCAAATCAAAGTTCGTCTTGGCGCAAATCCGGTACCTATTCAACTGAATATTGGTGCGGAAGAAGAATTCAAAGGTGTGATCGACCTGATTAAAATGAAAGCGATCAACTGGAATGAAGCCGATCAGGGCATGAGCTTCACTTATGAAGACATTCCGGCAGACATGCAAGAGCTGGCCGAAGAATGGCACACTAATCTGGTTGAGTCAGCGGCTGAGGCAACAGAAGAGCTGATGGATAAGTACCTAGAAGAAGGTACCTTGTCAGAAGATGAAATCAAAGCCGGTCTGCGCCAACGTACGCTGAATAATGAAATCGTACTGGCAACCTGTGGCTCTGCATTTAAGAACAAAGGTGTTCAGGCTGTACTGGATGCGGTTGTGGAATTCTTGCCATCGCCAACGGAAGTAAAAGCAATCCGTGGTGAAGATATGGATGGCAATGAAGTGATCCGCCACTCAAGCGACGAAGAACCCTTCGCTGCGCTGGCGTTTAAGATCGCAACTGACCCGTTCGTAGGCACCCTGACATTTATGCGTGTTTATTCCGGTGTTGTGAATTCAGGCGATAGCGTCTACAACACGGTGAAAGATAAGCGTGAGCGCTTTGGCCGTATCGTTCAGATGCATTCCAATAAGCGTGAAGAAATTAAAGAAGTTCGAGCTGGCGACATCGCGGCAGCAATTGGCCTGAAGAACGTTACTACCGGTGATACTCTTTGCGATCCAGAACACAAAGTGATTCTGGAGCGGATGGAATTCCCAGAGCCAGTGATTCAGATTGCTGTTGAACCAAGGTCGAAAGCCGACCAGGAAAAAATGGGTATTGCGCTGGGTAAACTGGCTGCAGAAGATCCATCATTCCGGGTAGAAACCGATGAAGAATCTGGCCAAACCCTGATTTCGGGTATGGGTGAGCTTCATCTGGATATCATCGTTGACCGTATGAAGCGTGAGTTCAGCGTTGAATGTAACGTTGGTAAGCCTCAGGTTGCTTTCCGTGAAACTATCCGTGGTAAAACGGAAGTGGAAGGAAAGTTCGTACGTCAATCTGGTGGTCGCGGCCAGTACGGTCACGTCTGGCTGAAGATTGAGCCTTCCGAGCCGAATGCAGGTTTCGTCTTTGTAGACGAAGTCGTCGGTGGCACAGTGCCGAGAGAATATATCGGTGCAGTTGCCAAAGGTATCGAAGAGCAGATGAAAAATGGTGTTCTTGCCGGTTACCCGGTACTGGACGTCAAAGCGACGCTGTTCGATGGTTCATACCACGATGTTGACTCGAGCGAAATGGCGTTTAAGATCGCCGGTTCTATGGCGTTCAGGAAGGGTGCACTTGATGCGCAACCTGTCATTCTTGAACCTATGATGAAAGTTGAAGTAACCACTCCGGAAGACTGGATGGGTGATGTGGTTGGCGACTTGAACCGTCGTCGCGGCATCATTGGCGGTATGGATGAAGGCCCGGCTGGGCTGAAGATTATCCGTGCCCATGTTCCGCTTTCTGAGATGTTTGGTTACGCAACGGATCTTCGTTCTGCTACCCAAGGCCGTGCTTCCTATTCGATGGAGTTCAGCGAATATGCTGAAGTTCCGAAGAATATCGCCGATGGAATCATCGCTGAACGCGGCTAAACATTAGCAGAAATATTGCGTCAGCTTCGGTTGCCGCATAAAATACAACTTCTGACGCGTCCCGCCAATATGTGGGGCGAATCACAACTAGGAAGGAACACGATCGTGTCTAAAGAAAAATTTGAACGTACGAAACCGCACGTTAACGTTGGTACTATCGGCCACGTTGACCACGGTAAAACCACTCTGACTGCTGCTATCTGTACTACTTTGGCTAAAGTATACGGTGGTGCTGCACGTGACTTCGCATCTATCGATAATGCGCCAGAAGAGCGTGAGCGTGGTATCACTATCTCTACTTCTCACGTAGAGTACGATACTCCGACTCGCCACTACGCGCACGTTGACTGCCCAGGACACGCTGACTACGTTAAGAACATGATCACCGGTGCTGCTCAGATGGACGGTGGTATCCTGGTTGTTGCTGCGACTGATGGCCC
>NZ_JASJOJ010000027.1:0-61639 GCF_038519165.1 Photobacterium sp. SP02 | reverse complement strand
AGCGGTAGTTCAGTTGGTTAGAATACCGGCCTGTCACGCCGGGGGTCGCGGGTTCGAGTCCCGTCCGCTCCGCCACTACACGAAACCCTAGCCGAAAGGCTGGGGTTTTTTGTATCTAAGCGCCCAGAAAGTGCTGCGCACTTTGGGTCGCGGGCCGGAATGCCGGACCATCGCGTCCCGGTCGTGTGCGACCCCAGCCGTCCGCCAACACAACGAAGCCTCAGCAGAAATGCTGGGGGTTTTTTGTTATGTTTCAGATTGATATCCGCCCTGCGGTCGGACGAGTCCCGGTCGTGTGCGACCCCAGCCGTCCACCAGCACACTAAGCCTCAGCGGCAATGCTGGGGTTTATTATTATGGATTGGATTGATATCCGCCCCTGCAGAGTATCAGGGGCGGGGAATGGGCTATACCGGCTATTTCACTTTTGTGCCTAAAACGTCAAACTCTGCAGCAGAGATAAAATCACCGGCACCGGAAAGGGCTTCAAATTTCAGGTAACGTGCTTCTATTGCTCCGAAACTGATGCGCTGGATATCTGAATGCCGTTCAAATTGTCCCGCCGCAACCTGTGTCCAATTTTGGTTATCCGTCGAAAGGGACAACCGATAATCACCAATCGCACCATTGCCTGCACCAGCCCGAGCCAGATAGCTAAAGCCCGTCACATCAAAAAGATCGCCAAGATTGATGATAAAGTGCTGGGGGGCTTTTTCTGAGCTATTAGCAGGATACCAGGGAGAGTGGTATATGGTGCTGGGATCGCCGTCAAAGGCCTTTTCAATACCTTGGTTTTGTTGAAACTTTGGCTTTAGGATGTAACTGATTTTGGCTTTATCGAACTCGTTAAATGTTGCGGTTTCCGGCCCTGATAACCGGATGTTGGCCCAGTTAATACAATCGCCCTGAGGGGAGTTGTCATTATCTTCTGTTCGCAGTTCAATGTGACGAGCACCAAACAGGTCGAGATCCGGTTTTACAACAGTTGGCCCATCCAGAATATATTCCCAGGCTTTATAGCCATCAATATAAATGCTGGCGCGCACTGAGTTTCCGGGTATTTTGCAACTGTCATCAATGCCAACATCGGCATTTAAGCTGTGCCAACTGCCATCCAGACTGAATGCAATAGATGAAGGAGCTTCAGTGCCCAGACCTGATGCGAAACCCAATCCATTCATTTGCATGGCTGTACCTGTTACAGCGGCATCCTGAACGACTTGTCCCTGAATGGTTGCCATTTGTGTGGTTAACATAACGCTTTTCAGCGGTGCTTGCTTTTTGGTGGCAACCACATCAAATTCACTGGCCGAGACAAAATCATTGGTGCCAGCCAGTGCCTCAAATTTCAGATAACTCGCTTCACGTTCGGTAAAACGAACAATTTTTAATGCTTTATCCACTGGCCAGCTTCCTTCGGCAACAGGTTCGCCCCAGTTTCCATTGCTATTTGACAGATACAGACGGTACTGAGTGATGGTACCGTTTCCGGCATCGCTGCGTGGCAGGTAGGTAAAGCCACTGACATTGAAGCGGTCACCGAGATGCAGTACAAAATCTTGTGGCGCTTTTTCTGAAGCGTTTGCAGGCCACCAGGGCGAGTGATAAACAGTAGCGCTATCGCCATCCAACGCATGGCTGAAGGGTTGTTGGGAATATTCTGCCGGCGCCTTTAAGACCTTCACCTTGGCCTTATCAAACTCGGTTGTATAAGCCGGTGTCGGGTAGGCAGGAGTCTCAGGTACTAAGTCATTTTCATCAATATCCAGAGTGAATTGCACTAATTGACTGACGGGTTGTGGCGGGACTTTGATATGAACAATGCCAAAGCGGTCGCTGGCATCGTAGTACCAGCCTGAGGTTGATGCGTCAAAGGTTGCCTTATCCTGATGTTCTGTCATTACGCTGTTGCCGTCATAGACGGTAAGTGGTGCTAAGCGAGAATGTGTTTTCAGGTGGTAACTGCGCTGGGTAATTTCATGAGTATAATCATTATGCCGCAGCGCTGGCTCTACGGTAACGGTGATATCACCGGAAGTACCGATAACCGGTGCTGAAACGTGGATTTGTGTTTCAGCATAGGCGTTGTGCTCTTTGTATGCACGGGTTTCTCCGTCATCTTCATACAAGGTAAAGGTTGATTCACCACTCGGGTAAATATCGAGTATCAGATGATCTTTACGTTGCAGTGCGTCGGAGCGTGCTCCTTCATACATAGGTATGATTGCCCCGGCTCGTACCAGTACCGGGATTCGATCAATGGTAATTGGATAGTGAGGCAGAACCTGACCGCCCGTCGCTACTACCGTATGTGTACCGTCCCAGTAATCGATCCACGTACCTTCCGGCAGATACAGGTCTTTGTACCATCCATTGTTCTTCGACATGGGTTCATAGACCGGTGCTACCAGCAGTGATTCACCGTACATGTATTGATATTTAAACTCTTCATCTTTAAGGCGGGTCTCTTCCGGGAACTCCCAGGTCATGGCACGCACTATGGGTGAACCAGACCGGTCTGCTTCATACGCATAGTAATAGAGGTAGGGCATAAGCTGGGATTTCAGCATCAGGTAATCGCGGTTGATACGCCGATAGGACTGGCCGTTCATGTCGCCGTCATGCCACCAGGCATGCTTACGTTCTCCGTTGTCCCAGCCCGACATAGCGATCAATACCGGTGTAAAGGACTTAAATTGTATATCCCGGGTGTAGGTTTCAGCACCATTGCCAAAGATACCGTTCACATCAGATGAGGCGTAAGCCTGACCGGACAATCCGGAGCCGATAAAAGTAGGAATATGCCAGCGGATATAATCCCAGCTGGCAGCTTGATCACCAGTCCAGGTTACAGAGTAACGTTGTGTACCTGCCCAACCCATCACGGTCCAGATAAATCCGCGGGTTTCCGAATTGTTCACGAGTCCCTGATGCGCATCATTGTTTGCGGCCAGTGAATAGAGTTTCCCTGGTCCTGTCCAGGCCACATCCAGTTTGTACACTCGGACGCCATCCTGAACTTCCTCGGCGATCTTATCCAAAGATTTCTGAGTCCATAAGCCGGTTTTAATACCTAAATTATCCAGGTTATCTACCACTCCCGGCAGGTTCGAATATCCACAACCGTAACCATCATTCGGCAAAATCCAGCCTACTGGGATGTCATGGGTTTTATAAGGCACAGCGACCTGATTAACGACATCCAATGTCGTTCCGGGTGAGGCTGGCCACCCAGGCGGATAGGCCCCTTTTTTGTTCTCGTAACAGTCAGCATCACCAAGATAATAGGCCCAGCGAGGAAGTAGGTGCGGACGACCGGTCAGGCCAGTATATTGTGTTAACAGATCTGACAGGGTTTCCCCCACAAAGTAATAGGCATCGAAACGGTTTTCATTGTAGCTGGATACTGTGCTATCGATGGCACGGAAGTCGTGCGCACCATTTCGCCAGGTGTTATGTACAACCCCATAGCCTTTATCAGACATAAAAAAGGGGGCAGGGCTGGGGCGGTCAAATTCTTCCCAGCCACCGGAATAGGAGGCCTTCAGGATCTTGCCGTTAAACTCAAATTCGCCGTTTTGCTGCCCCCCGCCATAAAAGTGCTCGCTGGCTTCACTGGATAAGGTCTGTACCGTTTTGACACCACCACGATCCAATTTAAGCTCAGTGAGATCAAAAGCGTCTGTCGGAACGCCTAAATCGATAGGTTGTAACTCACGCCACAGCTGTGTTTGATTATCGGATTTGTAGAGTGCGAAGGTTAACGGGGAAGGGTAAATCCGCAGTGCCACCTGATTGGTCAACAATAAAGTGTAATCCCCCATATTACTCATAGTCACTGTGACTGGTCCTTGCTCATCGCCCACGATGATTTGAGGCAGTGCAGCACGATCGAAACCGCTTTGGTCACACTGGAAATTGTGGCACTGATCATTGAGTGCATCGACTTTTTCATCCTGAAATACACCGTCCTGGCTGAGCTGAATCCTGAATGTACTTTCGTTGATGAAATGAACGCGGGCCTTCACGCCATCCTCCGTCTGGAAATGGATGGTCTGGCCGTTTTGCACCAGAGATGGCGCATTGAGGTTGCCCAGCGGTGCGGCTGTTGTCTGTGCTGACAACGATGCACCAAGTGTAACGGCGAAGACCAGCCGCTTTATATTTTTGCCTGTCATTATCGTTTCCTTTCTTTTTGGTTTCGCTTGATCGCTTGTGAAGTGAAAGTATTGGCATGAAAACACATATTTTCTGCTTCTTAGGTCACAAAAGAAATAAATTGAAACTCATAAGTCGAAATTAAATGAAACATTGGTTGGGGTGGGAGCAAAAAAGAAAGCCGCCAAAAGTGGCGGCAAGCAGAGTCTGGTAACAGCGATAGCACGGTAAGTTTACGGGGGGCAGCAGTCATGGGCCTGTGAGACAGCCGCCGTTTGAAACCGGCCAGTGACTATTGTTCAATACAGGCCGTTAAATTCGGTTTGCGCTGCCGCAGACCCGAATTTTGTCTTCGACGATGGCACGCATCGCGTCCATACCCGGAACAAGATACTGTCGCGGATCGTTCGCATCAGGGTGCTGGCTGAGATAGCGTTTCATGGCATCAGAAAACGCTATTTTCAGCTCTGTTGCGACATTCACTTTGCATACCCCCAGCTCTATGCATTTGCGGATATCTGCATCGGCAATACCGGATGCGCCGTGCAGGACCAGAGGAATATCCACACACTCCCGGATAGCTGCCAGGCGACTGAAATCCAGCTTAGGTTCCGATTTATACAGGCCATGAGCTGTCCCTATGGCTACCGCGAGTGAATCGATGCCCGTACGTTCAGCAAATTCTCTCGCTGAGGCCGGATCGGTTAACTGCGCATCCGCTTCATCAATGATCAAATCATCTTCCTGGCCGCCTAGCAGGCCAAGCTCGGCTTCTACGCTCACACCTAATTTGTGGCAGAGTGTTACTGCAGATTTTACCCGAGCGATGTTTTCTTCGAACGGATAGTGTGACGCATCAATCATTGCCGATCGGATTCCGGCCTCGACTTTCATTTGGATATCTTCCAGATCCTCGTGGTGATCCAAATGCATCACCAGTGGCAGGCGATGTTTTTTTGCGGCTGACTGACAAATGGAGATCAGGTACTCCACACCCGCATGCTTATAAGTACCGGGCGTGCCGGCGAGAATGACCGGGGAGCGTAGCTTGGCCGCGGTTTCAACCACCACTTGAACGGTTTCCAGGTTATGAATGTTAAAAGCTGGAACCGCATAGCCCTGACGTTGGGCATCTTTCAGTATTTCATGAGAAGAGATCAGGTACATAAAAGAAACTCCTTGCGATGAGCTGCCATCGCGTTAGCGAAAAATCGAAATATTTATTGAAACGACCTGTTTGCGTATTGGTCGTTTTATACCGGTGCAGTCCAGACCTGCTTTCCCTGTACCCAGGTTGAAACCACTTGTAAGTCGTGATTGAGTGCGACCAGACTGGCCGTTTTGCCGGGGACAATACTGCCGAGCCTATCGTCAATCCCCAGCAGACGAGCAGGGATGAGTGATGCCATTTCCACTGCCTTTTCCAGGGGCTGTCCAGCTTGGGCCACCATGTTCTGAATGGCGCAACTCAGCGACAGGGTACTGCCTGCCAGTCCGCCACTGGAGGTGCGAACGATGCCGTCTTTCATGGTGACTTGCGTTTCACCCAGTTGGTATTCACCGTCCGGCATGCCGGCAGCCCGCATGGCGTCACTGATCAGCACCAGACGATCCGGTGCGCAGCGACAGCACATCTTCATGACTGCAGGATGTACATGATGGCCGTCTGCAATAAGTTCTATGACGGCACTGTCATGGCTTAATCCTGCCCCTACAGTGCCGGGTTCACGATGGTGAATCCCTTTCATGCCGTTAAAGCAATGCACCAGGCCATCGGCACCGGCATCCAGTGCGGCGAGTGTTGTGCTGTAATCTGCCGCGGTATGACCAAGCATCACATTGATGCCCCTGGTTTTCAGGTACTGGATCGTCTCTAAAGCGAAGGGTTGTTCCGGTGCCAGGGCAACCACTTTCAGACTGTTTTCACTAACGGTAATTAAGTGATCAAGCTCTTCTGGGTTGGCTGTCCGGAACAGGGACGCCGGATGAGCGCCTTTGTTCTGTGGGGTAAAGTATGGGCCTTCAAGATAACTGCCGAGTAATTCGGCACCACTGAGCCCTTGCTGCATTGAATGAGCAACTTGCCGCAGTGCGGTTTCAATATCGTCCATAGGCGCTGTAACAGTGGTTGCGAGAAATGCCCCGACGCCCTGTCTGGCCAGATACTGCGACAGTTTCTCTAATGCATGGTGATTCCCATCCATCACGTCAACACCTGCACCGCCATGAACATGGGTATCGATCAATGCGGGGATAAGTATGTCGGCATCCCACTGGTCAGATTCAATGTGCTCTAAGGCAAGGATTTGACCGTTTTCTATGTATACGGCTATTTGATCCCGCCAACCTGATTCTGTCAGCAAGCGCCGTGCCCGAATTGGCATTCCAATACCCATCCTAAATACCCTCGTCGTCACTTTTGCTGGGTGACTGTCTGGCTATTTCATCTGCCAGACTGGTCATGCCACGGTGGCCGCATGCCAGTGCCTGAACCCTGAATTCGGCTGAGTTAAGTGCCTCTCGTTCCATCATCATTTCCAGGATCAGCTGTAAATTGGCACCTGTTACGACTTCAGCATCGTTACGTGCTAAGACCAGAGTAGAAGCCACTCGGAATGGACTGCCTCCCAGCAGATCGGTGATAAATACTATACCGTCGCCGCTATCCACTTGTTCCAGAGCCGCTTTAAATTGCTGCTCCAGCAATTGCGTGGTGGATTCGGGAGGAAAATCAATAGCGACCACCTGCTCCTGCTCACCCAATACCTGTAACATTGCTTGTTCCATGCCGCTGGCGAAGCCACCATGGCCACTAATCACTACACCTAACATTGCATCGTCCTTATTAATCTGTGTGAATGGCCGCCGAAGCGGCCGTGCGACTAACGGTTTACAGGAAACCGGCGAACTTACCGGCCACACCCAGAACAACAGTGATGACAATCAGTCGAATCGGACTCCAGCCACGTTTGACCAGCGCGTACATAAGCAGGGTATACATCAGAGGGAGGAACGCTGGCATGAGCTTGTCGATTACCCCGTCCTGAACTTTCACTACAGCGTCACCGGCTGTAATTTCCAGGGTTGTCGCCAGACGGACATAAGTGGCGACCAGAGCACCGATCACAGTGATACCGACGATCGATGCCGCATGACTGACTTTCCTGGTATTGGCCTTAATCAGCGGGATAGCGGCCACCCCCATACGATAGGCATAATGCGCCAGGCCGAAACGCAGGCCGAAGTGGACCACATTGAACAGTAAGAAGAAAACGACGGCACCGAGGATCGAGCCCTGTAAAGCCAAGTCGGCGCCAATGCCGCCACAAATAGGCAATAAGGTCAGCCAGAACATAGCATCACCAATGCCGCCCAGCGGTGCACCGACCGCAATCTTGGTGTTCTGAATACTGCTGACATTCTGTTTGGAACGCTCCATAGCCAGTACAATCCCCATGACGAAGGTCACCAGAAATGGATGGGTATTAAAGAATCCCATGTGGCCTTTCATTGATTTGGCCAGATCAGCGTTATTGGTATGGATTTTTTTCAGTCCCGGCAATATGCCATACAGCCAGCCTGAGGCCTGCATCCGTTCAAAGTTAAACGATGCCTGCAACAGTAATGAGCGCCAGGCCATTTTGTTGATGTCTGCCTTGGTCAGCTCTGCCCCGATGGACTTGTCCTGGTAGTCATCGGGCCCCACTTCCTGCAAATTCTCCAGGTCAATATTTTTGTTAGATCCCATCTTCCAGCTCCTTTTGTTGTCCTTGCGCAGGTCCGTCTTTACGCATGAAATCAATCAGTGCCATTGCCAGTGCGGCAGCGGCGATAGCTAAAACCGGCAGTTCCAGCCATGCGGCGCCAACAAAACCCAGAATAAAGAAAGGGATGTAGGCATTCTTCATCATAATTTTCATCAGTACGGCAAAACCGATGGCAGGCATGATGCCGCCTGCGACGCCCAGACCGTCAATCAGCGTTTCCGGTAAGGCTTCAACGGCGACTCTGGCGTGTTCTGCCCCCAGATAAATAGGCAGAAAAGCCCACAGGAAGTAGAAAGTACCCAGCACTGCAAGGGCAAAATAATTGACCTTTTCAATGCCTCTGGTATCGGCGTTGTCTGCCATCTGATCGCATTTGGACATCATGGGAGCCATTGCCGAAAACAGGAAGGTGATACCCATTTGCACTGCGACGGCAAAAGGCACTGCCACACCGACTGCGACATCAGCCTCAACGCCGGAAGAGATCGCAAAGGTCGCGCCGACAATGGTACCTATGATGACATTGGGTGGCTGAGCGCCAGCCAACGGGGCCAGGCCCATCCAGACCAGTTCCAGTGTCCCGCCGACCAAAATCCCGGTGTGTAAATCCCCCAGGATCAAACCGACCAGAGGCCCGAGAACCACAGGCCGGTGAAAGTGGGTGAGCCCGTTAAAGAGGTCCAGTCCTGCGAAGAATGCCAGTATTCCCAGCATTAACGCTTGTATCAGCCCTATTTCCATATTTCAGTTCCTTTGTTGTTATTGGATAGTGTTGGGTTACAGCAGATTGAATATGTCGGTTGCAGGCTCTGTAGGGACCCCCTGCACCGAGCATTCGACACCCAGATCCCTGAGCACCTGAAAACTCACGATGTCTTTTTCGTCGACAGACACGGTTTTGTGTATCTGATTTTTGCCTTCGACATAGTGCATGTTGCCAACATTGATCCGCTTGATAGGCACACCACCTTGCGCCAGGATGACAAAGTCAGCAGGGTTTTTAGCCACGATCAAAATCTTTTGCCTGTCCGCCGCTTTGTGTATGGTGTCGATGACTTTCTGAAGTGGCCAAAATCGAATGTCTATCCCATCCGCAACCACCATTTCCATCAGGTTTTGCTGAATGTCATCGTTTGCCACTTCGTCGTTTGCGACAATGATGAGGTTCGCACCGGCAAAACCTACCCATTGCACCCCTACCTGCCCGTGCACCAGACGTTCATCGATTCTGCTCAATACAATGTTTGGCATGGTTTATTCCCTCTGTTCTTGTTATGGAATGGATATATTTTGACCCCTCGGACAACTCTGTTGACTTCCCCACCGGGACATGGATTGTCAGGGCTGATTGCTAAACTGACCGCCCGGCTGAAAGCATAGATTTGAGCCACCAGCAGATATGGAAAGCAAAGCTGAGCATCGCTGACATTGAGCGGGGTTGGCAGTAACAGATGATCGCCCTGGCTGATGACTGGGTCCGGTGTGTCGGCGATCGCAATAATGCGCCGAGCCTGGCCGTCATTGCGCAGTTCAGTCAGGAGATCCAGATCGTACTGACGGGTATAAGGATCATTGGAGACAAAAATGATCACCAGGCTACTGTTGTCGATGACTGATTTGGGGCCGTGACGAAAGCCCACTGGTGAATCAAAGCCGACTAGCAGTCTACCGGCAGTCAGTTCTAATAATTTCAGCGCCGCTTCCTGCGCAATACCTTGTAAACTGCCGCTGCCAAGATAAATCACCCGTTGACAATCTTCTTTGGCGAGCGCGGTGATGACGGCAAGCTGTTCACTCAGAATGCGTTCACAGACGTCGGCAACCGGTGCGAACGATTCAGTGGTCATCTCTGCCGGCAGAAAGACAGCCAGGCAGGCCAGCATCATGCTGGTCAGGCTACTGGTCATCGCAAAACTGCGATCATTGGTTTCATCAGGCATCAGCAGAGCCAGGGTGTGTTCGTCGGTCAGGCTGCGTTGATATAAATCACCGTCCGGGTTACACGTAATCACCAGGTGATAGCAGGTCGGCAGTAACTGGCTGGCCAGCTCAACGGCGGCAACACTTTCCGGGCTGCAACCGGATCGGGCGAATGACACCAGTAATGTCGGGCAAGATTCAGCAAAATATTCGCTGGGATCTGTGACAATATCTGTTGTTGCAATGGCGTCGAAGCGACGCCGGGTCTGGCCGGATAAATAAGGCGCCAAAGCACGGCCAGCAAAGGCAGAGGTACCCGCGCCTGTCAGTACTATGCGCAGTTCGGGCTGGTTCATTAAGGGAGCCAGAAAAGCGCTAATCTGTGAATGTTGTTCACTTAATATCGCCAGCGTTTTTTTCCAGCTTTGAGGCTGCTGGCTGATTTCTCTGGCCGTCGCTTCGCCACCGGCTGCCTGTAAAGCTTGTATTGAATAACCTAGATACATCATCATCTCTCTTTTAAGCTGCATTCGTTCGAGGAAAGCAGGCTGCGGCATACACTTCTGTGACCTGCATGATTTTGTCGAGGATTAATTCGCGAGCATGATTTGCCAGACGGCCTTCGCGGATACGCTGGTACTGAACCGGCAAATACTGGCTGAGCAATGGAAGTGGGAGTGGCATTTCATTGAGATTGGTGAGCAGGCGATCCAGGCCTTCCCCCACTTTTTCATCCGGCCAGTAGTAGCGAATTCGATCCGAATAACTAAAACTGCGTGCCAGTCGTTTCACCGATGCGTCGCCATGGTAGTAGCTTTGCCAATGTTCAGGCTGCGTCTGCATGGCCTGTTCAAGGATCTGACGTAAGCCTGAACATGATCGGGCAGAGATCAGTTCTTCTTCAATGCATGCCAATGCAAACAGGGCTTCACGTAAGGCAAATGTCAGTGCCGGGCCCACTTTGAGAATGGCGAAATGATCGCGGACTAACTGATGATAGGCTTGTTCGGTTTGGTAATCCGTGGAGTGGGCTTCGAAGAGTAAATGGTCATATTGTTCAACCAGCCGGGTGAGTGGTACTGCTTTGTCCGATTGATAGTCGATGACACCGTCATGGTCGAATTCAACGCCAGGCTGTACCACCAGGCCAATGACTCTGGACGGTAAATGCCCCAGACCAACATGTTTAAACGCATCCCAATGTGCTTCAATTGTTTTCTGAGCGGCTTCCGGTGTGGTTACAGCCAGGTCATTAAGGGGTTCGTGTGCGCCGCCGGGCACAGGTACCTCTGTGCCTATCACATAAACCAGATCACTGTGACCGAAAGTGTGGATGCAGGTCTTTTCCGCGATGAGAGCCAAACGTGCTGCTCTGGCTGCAACGATGTGATCTGTCAGAGGGACAGGATCATCGGCACAAGACATGCTGCAATCGAGGTGAATTTTCTTAAATCCGGCAGCCACGTAAGCGGCAATCTGCGCTTCGGCTTTGGCCATGGCAATGTCGGCGGCCTCATTTTGCCAGCGGTTTGGTCCTAAATGATCGCCACCTAGTACAAGTTTGTTGGCAGGGAAATTGAGCCTTTGGCTGATGGTGAAAACAAACTGCTTGAAGTCTTCCGGTGTCATTCCGGTGTAACCCCCCAGCTGATCAACCTGATTTGACGTTGCTTCAATCAGTAGCACTGAGTTGTCTTTTACTGCCTGACGTATTGCAGCTTCGATCACAAAAGGGTGTGCTGAGCAGACAGAGTAAATTCCGATTGCTTCTCCGTTTTTATGGTTCTTTATCAGATCCAGTAAAATGTCCATGAACCCTCTCCATCACGAGGTTAGTGAAGTTTGGCTTTACCTGACAGGTAATTTCGATTCGTTTCGAGTTGAAGGCTATAGTCAAACAAAGTGAAAGGAAATAAAAGATAACCAAAAGCATGATCTCAATCAAAAGAAAAAGGCACGAGGACTGAGCTTTCAAATCATGATTGCAAAGCAAGCTGTATCATCAGGGGTAACAGATCACATTAGACAGATGGTTATTCTTACCCGCAATGAAACGAAAGAAACCAAAAGCTGAATGCTTTCTATTAGGCCTGTTACCCCGTATAATCTTTCCCATGCTTTATTGATTGAGAAGAAAATAGCCATGAAAAGCACCAGCGAACGACGTGAACAGACTTTGAGTATGCTGAGAAAGCAAGGCAGTGTGCAGGTTGCTGAACTGGCCGCGATGTACAATGTCTCTACAGTAACGATTCGAAACGATCTGGCTTTTTTTGAAAAGCAAGGGATCGCGACACGTGCTTACGGTGGCGCTTTTTTGAATGAAAGCGATGCGCCAGTGCCGGAGCATTCTATTGAAGATAAAAGCCGGTTGAACCGCAGCGTGAAAGATCTGATTGGTCAGGCAGCGGCGAAAATGGTGAACGACGGTGACACTATTATTCTAGATTCAGGAACCACAACACATAGTATTGCTGAACACCTGATCCATCATGACAATGTGATTGCGTTAACAAACGGCCTGAATGTTGCGAATACGCTGGTGGCGGCAGAAGGCGTAGAAGTTATTGTGCTGGGTGGTCATTTACGACGTAAGTCACTGTCTTTCTATGGCGGGCAGGCTGAGCAAGCGCTGGATAACTACCATTTTAATAAGCTGTTTCTTGCGGTGGATGGCTTCGAACTTGCAAAAGGTATTACTACGCACAGTGAAAATGAAGCCCGTTTGAATCGTCGTATGTGTGACGTCGCTGACGAAATTATTGTCGTCACGGATTCCAGCAAATTTGGCCGTATCAGCCTGCATAAAATTCTTGAGCCGGGCAAGGTGCACAAAGTGATCACAGATAAAGCGATCCCAGAGCGTTATCTGGATGGTTTACGCAAAGCCGGTATCGAGGTTATTTTGGTTGATGCCTGAACGCCAATGACACGACTATCCGAAAACGGCGCATGTGATAATAGAAATGTCAGTAAAGGGAAAGGAAATGGCAGTTCGCTGACATGAACCTCTGGTCGGACAATTGCGGCGTTTACACTGCATATTGACGGGTGAGGCGTCTCGTCTGTGTTAAAAGTCATGACGAGACACCTGTAGGAATGGCCTTTATTACAGCTTGAAGCGGCCAACCAGCTGATCAAGTTGCTTCGACAAGGCCTGAAGTTCGCCACTGGATGCATTCAGCTCGTTGGCGATGTCGGCAGTTTCTGAAGTTAAATGGTTGATGTCTTCAATATTTCGGTTGATTTCATGCACCACGGAGGATTGCTCTTCTGTTGCGGTGGCCACCTGAATGTTTTGCTCGCTGATTTGATCGATATAGGTCGCGATCTGGGCAAGAGAGCCGGTAGCCATGTTCGCTTGCTCTGCGACATGAGAGCCTTGCTGGCGTCCCTGAGAGATAGCGTTCACGGCTCTGGTCGATTCATTCTGCAGTCTGTTGATCACTTCCTGTATTTCTTCGGTAGAGCCTGCTGAGCGTGAAGCCAGGGTTCTGACCTCATCGGCGACGACCGCAAAGCCGCGACCTTGTTCACCGGCACGGGCCGCTTCGATGGCGGCATTCAGCGCCAGCAAATTGGTCTGCTCTGAAATGCTGCGGATAGTGTCGAGAATGGCGCTGATGTCAGTCACCTGATGGGCAAGTGCTTCAATCACGCCGGTAATCTCGCCCAAGTCACTGCTCAGCTCGCTCATTTGTTCTCTGGATTGCTCAACCACCTGGCTGCCATCCTGAGCCTGTGTGGTGGCTTCTTTTGCGATATGTGCCGCCTGGGCTGCATTATTGGCGATTTCATTGACGGTCGCCCCAAGCTCATTAATGGCCGTCGCCACCTGAATGGTTCTGTCCCGCTGGGTTAAGCAGTTGCTTTGTGTTGTCTGAGCGGTCGAAGCTACGGCCTGCGCGGTTTTGGCTAAGTTTCTTGAGCTTTGTGCCACTTCTTCCACAGAGCGGTGAATCTTGGCGAAGAAATTATTCAGCGTCTGGCTGATCGCATTCAGCTCATCGTTCCCGTCCAGTTCAATTCTGGTATTGAGCGCCATGTCCTGTTCAGCCGTTTTAATGGTTCGCTGAAGTGTTGATACTCTGGCGCGCAGGTTCTGAATAATGATGAAAGACACAATGAAAGAGACGATCAGCGCAGCGATGATAATCATCACCAGATTGCGCTGCCCATCAATGAAGCTGCTGTGGGCTTCATTGTTGAATGTTTCGGCCTGGGTGAGCAGGGTATCGAGCAGGGTATTGGTGTCTTTTCGCATGATGCCGTAGTTAACCCCGTACTGGGTGTAATAACGGTAGGCATCAGCCAAATTGCCTTTTTCTAACGCCGCCAGCATAGGGTTGAGATCCGAGGCAATTGTTGCTTCGAAACGCTGCTGTAATTTCTGCGCTTCCCGGCGTAGTTCAGGGTTAATCTGAGCGGCGACGGACTGCTCTATGGCAGCGCGCATTTCCGGAATGTCTTCGGTGCGCGTTTCATTGATCCGGGTCTGAACGCCTTTGGCGTCTTTTAAACCGTCGATTTCCTGAAACAGCATCATGTCGATACCGACACGCATGCGCGGTATACGTGAGGCGACTTCAGCCATGGCACGCATGGGCGTTGCGGTATTCTTATAGAGTCGATCCGACTTTTGTCCTAATTGCGACATGGTCGAATAACTGATAATGCCGACAAGTAATAACATGATGCACGGAAGCAACACCGCGAGTATCAGCTTTGTTCTTAGGGTCAGTGTATTTATTAGCATTGTTATCTCTTATTAACATATCCATAAAATGTATAGGGGCGGAGTAACACTGAGACGTGGGGGGATGCCGGTGTCAGCCTGCCTTAGTAACCCGATGTGAATGGCGCGTAGTGTTTTTCTTACCGTCAATTGTTTGACCACAGTCACGGCAGTGGCGCCATTTCACATGATCGCGTATTTATTGATTACATCAATGTCAATCTGGTTAATTATCTTTGTGAATAAATAAAGTTGGGCTGGAAATAACATCTTTGGCGGCGAACTCGACCAAAAGCGGGTGAAGGTGTCTCGTTCAGACAGGAGCGCCCATTCAGAAATGGCTGAATGCCGCACAAAGACGGTTTTTGGTCAGCCCCCTGACTGCAAGGGGCCGGGTGTTTAGCATGCGGGGGGTAATGAGTGCGTATGCTGATCAAACAAATGACAATACTCAGCGCGCAGCGAAACGGCCATCCTGGCGCCGTTTTTCAGGTCATGCTGCAATGCTTTTTCGCCGTCCATCATCAGGCTAAGTTTTTCTATGCTGCTGGAATAGCAGTGAATATACGACAGAGCACCCAGGTATTCCGCCACGTTGATCTGCATATTTAACACTGTGCTGCCATCATCCATGGAATCAGGGGTTGCAACCAGCAAATGCTCTGGGCGTATACCCAGCGTGATGTGATCGCCCGGATTCAGCGTGCTGCCGTTGCGTTGAATGGTGATGGCATGCTGATCAGCAATGGATACCGTGGTGCTGTCAGCATCGGCACGGATCACGGTGACCGGAATAAAATTCATTTTGGGCGAGCCGATAAAGCCTGCCACAAACTGGTTGGCCGGGTGATAGTACAGCTCCAGCGGGGCGCCCACCTGTTCAATGCGCCCGTCCCGCAGCACCACAATTTTGTCGGCCAGCGTCATGGCTTCCACCTGATCATGGGTGACATATACCATGCTGGCAGACAGTGAGCGATGCAACTCGGCGATCTGGATGCGCATATCGACCCGCAGCTCAGCATCCAGGTTAGACAGCGGCTCATCAAACAGGAAGAGTTTGGGGTTACGCACGATGGCCCGGCCGATGGCGACACGCTGTCGTTGGCCGCCCGACAGCGCTTTGGGCAGCCGGTCGAACAAGTGGTCGAGCTTGAGCATCTTACCGGCCCGATCGACTTTTTCTTTGATGAGTGCTTTGGGTTGCTTGTCGATCGTCAGCGCAAAGGCCATGTTTTCCCATACGGTCATTTGCGGGTACAGGGCATAAGACTGAAACACCATGGCGATGCCTCTGTCGGCTGGCGCTTCCCGGGTGACGTCTTCGCCATCAATAGAAATGGTGCCGGAAGACGGTTCTTCCAGGCCTGAAATCATTCGCAGCAACGTGGATTTACCGCAACCGGACGGGCCGACAAAGGTGACAAACTCCCGGTCGTTGATCTCCAGATCGATACCTTTCAGTACCTCGGTCTGGCCGTAGTGTTTGGTGATGTTTTTCAGTTGGATGTGAGCCATGGTTACTCCTTAATACCACCTTGGGTCAGACCTTGAATAAAGGCTTTTGACGCGAGTAAAAATGCGATCAGTGTCGGCGCCATCATGATGATCAGGCCGGCAAACATCATGTGCCACTGGATGGCAAATTCGTTCTGAAATTCCTGCAGTCCCAGCGTCAGCGGATATAAACTGCGATCCTGCAAAAACAGCAGCGGGAAGAGGTATTCATTCCAGGCACTGACAAACGACAACAGGGCAACCGTGGCGATGGCCGGTTTGACCAGGGGAAGCACGATTTTCCAGTAAATCTGAAAGGGCAGTGCGCCGTCGACCCGTGCCGCCTGCTCAATTTCCGGCGACAGGTGTTTAAAGAAGGTACTGAGAATAAACACCGCCACAGGCATCATGCTGGCGGCCTGCACCAGAATAATTCCCAGCAGAGAGTTGAGCAGATCCAGGCTTTGCACCACCACAAACAGCGGCGCCATCGCCAGACGCAGCGGCACGATCACCCCGATCATAAAGAGAATGAAAAGGGTGCGGTTGCCCCGGAACTCAACCCGGGACAGCACAAAGGCGGCCATGGTACTGAACAGAACGGCAACCGCCACGGTGCCAGCGCTGATGATCAGCGAGTTCATAAAATAACCGCTGAAATTGGCCATTTCCCACGCTTTCGCATAGTTATCAAACTGCCAGCTGTCCGGCAGCGCAAAGGGATCGCGGATCACCTGACCCAGGCTGCCTTTCATCGAGTTGATAAACGCCAGGCCAAAGGGAATGGCAACGACCAGTGCCCAGGCCAGCAACAGAAACTGCACCAGCACCTGTTCCATGGGGCGAAGTTTAAAAATCCTTTCCATAACGCGTCCTATCGGTTGCGCATATTACGAAGCGCGAGGTAAATGGTGGCTGGCAAGATCAGCACCGAGATCACCATGCCGATCGCGGCTGCCATGCCCAGATCAGCAGTGCCTGAGCCGCCGCTGGTGCCAAATGCGGTGCGGTACTGAAAGGTGCCTAAAATATCGGTGGAATAATAAGGGCCGGCATCCGGGCCCATCAGAATCAGCACGTACTCGGCATTATTGAAGACATCGACCAGGGTCAGAATGGTGATCAGCACAAAGGCGGGCGCCAGCACAGGAAAGACCACATGACGGATACATTGCCAGCGACTGGCACCGTCCAGTACCGCCGCTTCCAGCAAATCCGCCCGCACGCCCAGAATAGCCGACAGAATCAGCATGATGGAGAAGCCAAGCTTCTGCCAGGACTGAAACAGCGCAATCGTCGGCAGCGCAGTATCGGCCTCACCCAGAAACATCAGCGGCGCGCTGATCAGATCCCAGTGCATCATCAGCTGATTGAGCGGGCCGCGCACGTCAACGATTAACTGACCCAGGAAAGCAACGGCCACAGCAGCCAGCGGATAAGGCATGAAAAACAGCAGTTTATACGCCGATTTTCCGGCAGTGTTCCAGCTCAGCAACAGCGCGAAGGTGGTGCCTAATCCCAGAAAAAGGCTGATACAAATGGCAAAAAACACAAAGGTCTGCTGAAACGCATTCCAGAGCTGATCGCTCATGTACGCATCGGTGAGCAACTTAGTGAAGTTATCGAAGCCGACAAAGGTTGCCGGTCCGATGCCCGGCCAGTCGAAGAAAGACAGCACCAGCGTGCCGATTAAAGGGAGCAGGTTGAAGATCCCGTATAACAGACAGCCGGGGATCAGCAGCAGGGCGTACTGAAGTTTCTCTTTTTGCCGGAAACTCAAACCTTGTGCTTTTTTCACATCGCTGCGCAGCAGCTCAGCGGTCAGATCGTCTGAATAGTCATCAGGGCTAGGGGCGTGTGGCATAACGACTCCGTTCGGGGGAAATGGCCTGCCAGAGCAGGCCGGCAGAAAAGGGTTACAGATTCTTCGCTTGAAAACCGTTTTCGATTTCCTGCGTCAGACCCTTGGCATCGACTTTGCCTGCCAGAAATTTCTGGTAAGCCGGGCCGACGATCTCCTCATACTGCACGTTAAAAGGCCCTTTCCAGGTCAGGTAGGGTTGCGCATGCTGTGACACGAAACTGGCGGCTTCGGCCTGATATTTCCCCTGATAGCGGATGCCCTCGGCATAGGTCGACAGCTCGCCGACATGATCGGCAAATAGCTGGGCGAATGCTTGGGTGGCGGTAAAGGCCAGCAGTTTGTCAGCGGCTGCGCGCTTGCTTCCTTTTGCATTGACCAGATAAGCACCGTCGGCAAAGGCATACACTTTGCCGCCGTGTCCCGGAATCGGCATCAGGCCAAGCTCGACGCTGGGATCGGTCTGCGCAATGGTCGAGAGCGGCGAGGTGGACCACAAGCCATCAATGATCATGGCAGAATCACCCAGCGCAACATTGGCCCGCATTCCGTTGTAGTCCTGTGCCGCCGCAGACGGGTTGATATAGGGTTTCCAGCTGGCAAACGTATCCGCAACCTGCTGGTAAGCTTCAGCAGTGAAAGGTGACTGACGGCTGGCGACCTGTTTCATGTCTTCACCAGACAGCCCGGCCTCCAGTCCGGCGCTCATCATGGCCAGTGCCCAGCCAGCGCGGCCCGGGACTTCCAGCGGGATCACCTGGTTGTCTTTCAGGGTTTTCATCACAGCCACGAACTGCTCAGGGGTTTCAGGTTCGTCGAGGTTCAGTTTTTCGAAAATGGCTTTGTTGTAGATGATCTGAACCGTCTGGACCGCAAAGGGCACGCCATACACTTTACCGTCAGAGCCGGTGGCTGCGACCAGAGTGGCCGGCGAAATACCGCTGAGATCAACCGTGGCGGGCAATGGTGTGATCACACCTGCGTTGGCGTACTGATCGATAAATGAAGCGCCGGGACGTCCCTGGAACAGGTCAGGCCCGTTGTCGCTCTGCAAGCCCAGACGTAAACGGGAGTTGTAATCAACACCCTTGAACACTTCCACTTTGATGTTGACATCATCCATGGCTTTCGAGACCGCTTCCCACAGCGGACGCTCCTGTTTGCGCCAGGTCCAGAGCGTGAGCGTTTCTTCCGCAAATGCAGAGATGGGGGTGGCCACTAACAAGCCCAGCAGGGCAGAGACAGCGGTAATTCCAGACTTACGTTTCATATCGCCTTCCTTATGCTATTTAGTTTCGATTGGAAACTAACTAAAAATGTAGAGATATTCGCCACGGATGCAAGGATCAAAATCACAATTATGTTTACAAGCAGTTCACAATTTTAGGCTGGTGCTGAGAATCCATGGTCAGCTTAACAGAGTTAGAAATCAGGAAATTTAAGCCTTGAATTCAGCGGAAGGATTGATTAACAATAAATCCAAGAGATTAAGTTTCTAGTGGAAACTAAATGATTAGAAAAGCACCAAACATCAAACAGGTGAACACCGCTCGCGTGATCGACGTGCTGTGGCGATGCCAGAATATTTCCCGCATTGATATTGCAGACCGGCTGGGGCTGGATAAGTCGACCATTACCAAAATCGTCAGTTCGCTGGCAGAGAAGCAACTGATTACAGAAGTGTCTAACCGGAACGGCACGCCTCAGAGCGGACGGCCGAAGGTGTCTTTGCAGCTCAATAAGCAACTCGGCGTTCTGGTGGGCATCGAGTTAACCGACAGCCAGATCAACCTGTCGGTGCTCGATCTGGCCTGTCAGATCCTGTACCGCAAGATAGTGAGCTACCACCCCGGCACGCAACCGCTTGAGCAACTCGGGGATGTGCTGGCACCTGTGCTTCGCGAGGTAGAAAGCCGCTGGGGTAAAGTCCTGGCAATCGGCCTGGGGATGCCGGGTCTGGTCAGGCCGGATACCGGCGTCGTCTCTGTGTCCAGTGCCTTTGAGATCTCTGAGCCTGTCGCACTGGCAGCGCAGCTCTCGGCACAGCTGGGCTACCCGGTATATTGCGATAACGATGCCAACTGCGCGGCCTGGGGCCAGGTGATGTTGTCCCGGCCACAGGGCAGCGGCAACCTGTTGTACGTGCTGTTCACCTCTCACCACCGCCATGACGATAGCCGGCATCTGGGTATCGGGCTGGGGTTCGTCCTGAACGGCCAGCTGTTCTACGGTGACGACTGCCTGTCCGGCCAGTTTGATGTCGAACCCGGACCGCATCAGAACCCGGTGAGCGAGCCTGAGATACTGGCGCAGTTTGTTGATAAGTTAGCCACGCTTGGCCGGCTGCTCAATGTGCATCAGATCGTCTTTGGTGGCGAAGTGGAGCCTTATGTCCGGGACATTGAACGCCTGATTCACGCCAACCTTGCGGCCTATCAAGGCCATCAGACCTGGCAACCGGTCACAGAGATTTCGACACTGGGCACACAAGCCGTGTCCGCGGGTGCTGCCGCGCTGGCGTGGAGTAAAATCACCTCGGCAGATCTGGTGTTGTTCGACGTCTTAGACGCCCAGCCTATTTCACAGTAAGGACGCAACATGACCCCGGATTTCAGCCTGCTCTTTCCGCAGCCAGCAACCCTCGAGCTGGATTGCTCTGCCGCGCCAACCAACTATCGCGCCTTGCTGCCCTTGATCCCGGTCAAGCTCGCGCAGGTGATTGCCTCGCCCAGAGTGAGTTACCGGCAAGATGACAGTCTGCCCGGGCAGGGCTTTGTGCTCCGGATATCCGCCAGCAGCATTGAAATCAGCATGGCAGACGAACCCGGCCGTTTGTATGCGCACCAGTGCCTGGCTCAGATCATCAAACTCTGCCATGGCCAGGTGCCGTCACTGACCATTGGCGATCAGCCGGCGTTTGCCAAACGCGGGATCATTCTCGATATCAGCCGCGACAAAGTGCCGACTATGGCGACCTTGTTTCAGCTGGTGGATTTCTGGTCAGCATTGCGGATCAACCAGTTACAGCTGTACACCGAGCATACGTTTGCCTATCCGCAGCACCCGAGCGTCTGGCAGGATTATTCGCCGATGACAGCCGAAGAGATCCGGACGCTGGATCGCTACTGCAAGGCGCGGGGCATTGAGCTGATCCCCAATCAGGCAACGTTCGGGCACATGGAAAAGTGGCTGTGTCATCCGCACTATCAGCACCTCGCCGAGCAGACAACCGGTTTTTATGATCACCGGGGCGACTTCCGGCCGGAGTCGTTTGGTCTGAATCCTGTGAGTGACAGTGTCACTGAGTTTGTTGCCGACCTGCTCGATACCCTGCTGCCGAATTTCACATCCGGTACCCTGAACCTGAATTTTGATGAAACCATGGATCTCGGCGCAGGGGCCAGCCAGCAGGTCTGCGAACAGCAGGGCAAAGGGCAGGTGTACCTCAATTACCTCAAGAAAGTGTTGGATCTTGCCCATGCGCGGGGTAAATCCTGCCAGATTTTCAGTGACATGCTGTTTCAGTACCCGGACATTTTGCCGCATCTGCCTGACGATCTGGAATTGCTGAACTGGGGCTATGAAGCAGATCACCCCTATGATGACGAGCACCGGCAACTGGCTGAGTTTGGCTATCCGTTTCAGGTGGTGGTCTCGACCAACACCTTTGCCTCGGTAGCGGGCCGGGGGCAGGCTGCCAGAGTTCACATGCGGCGGGCTGCCGAATCGGCCCTGAAATACGGCGCCTGCGGTTATCAGATTTCCGAATGGGGCGACATGGGTCACGCGCAGCAATTTTTTACCGCCTTGCCCGGTTACATGTTCGGTGCCGCCATGGCCTGGGATCCGCAGCGCCACCAAAAGATAAACGCCAGTGGGTTCATCAGTGCTCACTTCGGGGAAGACTACGTGCAGGCCATGCCTTTGATTGATCGCCTGCAGGATGCCTATCTCACCAGCGGTGTGAGCACACCGAACTGCGCGTTTTACGGCCCGTTCGTGTTTGACCAGCGCTCTGGCCGCCATATCAGCCGCGCCGGGATCGCCAGCGCCGGGCAGATTGCCGCGGCAATGGACGACTTATCCGGCCTCAAAGCCGACATCGGCGGACTGCCTGCTTCCGCACTGCAAGCCGAGCTGTTCTGGACGGTCGATTGTATGTTGCTCGCCAGCCAGATCGCACTGAGCTACGCCAACGCCGGGCACCGGGATATCAATGCTTTACCGCCGCAAGACAAAGCCCGCATTCTGGAGCAACTCGCCCCGGTTGAAGAAGCTTATGCCGATCTGTGGCTTCAGCACTACCGCCCCGGTGGCCTGCGGCAAAGTGCCTCGCGGTTGGGGTATTTACGGGAGTTGTGTGGAGATAAAGCAGTGGAATGAGCCAAATCGCCACCTCTTAGTGAGCCATTTCGCACTGTTCAATGAATTGCCATGAAAGGCGGCTTGCTCTAAGGACAAACCATGCTCCCCGTAACCACGGGGCGTTTATCATGTGCAATAAAAGTAACATGAAAGGCTTTTCTCTTCTTTAACGTGTAAATTTATACTCGTTAATTGTGGTTCTTGCCATTTATGTATAAAATTTTACTCATTAAGGGTAGGTCTGGGTGGCTCAATGGAAGAACTGACGATACAGGCGTTTATCAATCAAGCATGGGTTGATGCAGCAATCATCGCCTTTCCTGCCAGTGGTGAAGGCAATTTCCGCGTCACCGAGCTCAATTATCTGAGTGATTATGCATTTCAGTACCACGAGACTGATGATGTTCATGCGGTCTCCATCAATCACCCGGTCTCATTTTTCTTCGATGACCTGGGGCAACCCGGCTGGCTAACTTTCATTGATGACATTATGCCGAGCGGGGCAAGCCGAAGGTATTGGGTCAAATATCTGGATATTGAAGATCTGAGCCTTCAGGAACAAAATTATATTCTGTTTAAATTTGGCACTATGTCGCCCGTTGGTAATTTACGGGTAAAGGACTCGCTGCCAGAGCGCTCTGAGGTATCGGATTCACTGTATTTCTCGCGTGAGGACGTACTCAATCGTGCGGGCGACTTTCTGGATTATGCCCAGCAACGGGGCGCCGCTGCCGGTGGCGCGACGGGCGCCGGTGGTGAAGCGCCCAAATTACTCTTACGGTGTTCAAAAGGCGAAGACAGGATATGGATTGATACCTTTCAGGATGATACGACCAATCAGGATCGACACTATCTGGTCAAATACCCCAGAGGGGCCAGAACAGCCGTCGACTGCAATATCCTGCGTGCCGAGTATCATTATTACCATGAACTGACGGAGATGGGGTTTGAGACAATCCCGATTGAGAATATGCGTCTGGAAGAAGGGTTAAACTACCCTTCTCTTTGGTTACCAAGGTTTGATATCCGGTTCAATGAAGCGCAGCAGATAGAGCGTTTTGGGATGGAATCTGTGTATTCAATCTTGGGCAAAGGGGCGGGTGTCACCCTTGACCATGAAGAGACGATCAGATCCCTCATTCGCAAAATTTCCCAAAGCAACATGGTCAAGGTTCAGGGGGATGCGTTTAACGCTCAGGCTTTTGTGATTGAGTGGGTCAAGCGAGACCTGCTGAATATATTATTTGGTAATAGTGACAACCATGGCAGAAACACGTCTTTTGTGAAAGGCAATGGCTTTATCAAACTTGCGCCGATCTACGACTTTGCGCCGATGAAAGCAGATCCGGAAGGCGTTGCGAGAACCACAAAATGGCGAGCCCCCTTGGAAGTGGGTGGCACCTACGACTTTATTGGCATCGCTGAATCGCTCTCCGATCTTGTGCCGAGCGCTGTATTACTTGACGCGCTCAGAGCCACTGCAAACCAATGTCTTGATCTGAAAAAGCGACTTACGCAGCGAGGAGTCCCGGAACAAATCCTGACCATGCCTGCGATTGGCTTGGATTTCATCCCCCAAAAGCTCGCGAAGTGGGGTTTGCAATGAGACAACAATTGAGAGCTAGCGAATGAGCAAGCACCAAAACGCAAAAGAATCTGTCGCAGACGCCGTTGCCCGTCTGCGGGCCAAACGTCAGCCAACGCAATCTGAGACCAGCGGGAAAACGTTGGATGAGATAAAAAGGAGCACAGCGAAACAACCGGCCACTGCGAAAAGAGCCTCAAGAAACGGGCCATCACTCAGCGCGCAGGCGCGGCAAAAGAGGATCAGTCAAATCACACAACAGCTTCTGGCGGGTGAGCTGACACAGGGGCAGGCACTCAAAGCGCTCCGTGTCAGTGTGTTAGGCCTAAAACAGGAGGCGTATGCAAGCTTGGTTGATGTGTCGAGAAAAACACTCTCCGAAATAGAAAATGATCGTGGCAGCTATACCACGGACATTCTGAATAAAGTCTTCAAGCCATTTGGGCTGAAAGTGGGGTTGATTCCGTTATCCCCCGGCGCCTTGAGGGCGCTCATGTCTAATTCGGGGAATCCGGCCTGAGTATCCACCCACGCTCAACGGACGTTCAAGGTATGCTGAAAGGTGGCTTTATGTATGTGTTAAATCTCATATGTTCAGCGAGTATGTCGCGCTTGAGTTCGGTGCTTTCTTTAGCTTTGTGTGATGCTCGCCAGACACGTTTTGCTAGCCCAAAGAGTGCCCAGAAAGGCTGACTTGTTCGCTGGTGTTGTCCGGGGCGGTTGCAGGCGCTCCCGGCGCCGACAACCTGAAAATTCGTCCTGAATTTTCCCCTGGGGGAGGGGGTGACCCTAATTCATGACTGATTATTAGACAAAAGTTTGCCAGCAACTTTGCGAAATGAGCAATTCACGAATAGCCACAGGCAAGGCATGTCGCATTACTGAGTGTATAGGTATATAGACTGTGTTCTAATCACTCCATGCATCACAAGGCCCCCCATGTGGTTTTATGCAACAAATTTTATTTGGTCACCATTTTTTGGGGACATTACTTCAGTTTTATACATTTATTATGAAGGTGGTTACATAAAATGAAGAATTAAAACAGATGGACAATTTAATCATCACTGCCGCCGTTAATGGCGGGATCACCCCAAGAAGTAAAAACCCCGCCGTCCCACACACGCCAAAAGAAATTGCCGATGCCGTCGTTCAGTGCAGTCAGGCAGGCGCCAGTGTCGCGCATATCCACGCCCGTGATGAAATGGGTAAGCCAAGCTACGACAAAGATGTTTGGCGCGAGATCATTGAACGTATCCGTGAACGTTCCGACATTATCCTCAACCTGAGTACCTCGGGACTCAACCTGCCACACAGCATGCCAGAAGAGGAAGCCTGGAATCATCTTCAATACGGGCCAGACATCGCTTCCTTTAACTGTGGGTCGGTGAATCATGGCGATAAACCCTTCATCAACAGTCCCGCTCTGGCAAGAAAACTCGCACTGGCGCTGAAAGAGTATCAGGTGCTCCCTGAGATAGAAATTTACCATTCCGGGGTCATCCAAGAGGCCATCACTCTTCAGCAACAAGGATATATAGGCGAGAAGTTGGTGTTTGCGTTTGCGATGGGCATTCATGGAGGGGTCCGACCGACCTGTAAAGACTTGCTGCATCTGGTGGATAGCCTGCCTGACAACAGCATCTGGTCGGCTATCGGGATTGGGCAGTCGCAGTTGCCGCTGAACACCTACTCGATTTTACTGGGCGGCCATGTACGCACGGGGCTCGAAGACAACATTTATTACCGAAAAGGTGAGCTCGCCACCAGCAATGCCCAGTTGGTGGATCGCATCGTCAGACTGTCTCATGAATTGGGCCGAGACGTGGCCACTATCAATGAGGCCAGAACACTCTTAGGCCTAAGCACACAACCTGCCAAGCACGACACCAGCGCTGCGATAGTTGTGTAATCGCCCTCAATAAAAGGAATGGATAACGTGTTAACCCTCAAATCCCAATCCGACATTAGCCCGTACACCGTGGTTACGAAAGGCGCTGAATTGAGCGCCGGCAACCCTGTGGTGATCCTTTTGCATGGACGCCGCCAAACCACAGACGATATGACGAAACTGATCAAAAAATTGGACTTGGCTGAGGTGACCTATTGCCTGCCGAGTGCACCCGGCGCCACCTGGTATCCCCGTGGGTTCACCCGCGCTCTTGACGATAACCAGCCACAGTTAAACCAAGGACTCGAGGTGATCGATCACGTCCTTGAAAACTTGCTCTCACAAGGCGTGAGCCGCGAGCGCATCTGGATCATGGGCTTTTCGCAGGGTGCGTGCATGGCGGCCGAGTTCATCAGGCAATCTCAACAGCCGATGGGAGGCGCCATTCTATTCACGGGCGGATTGTTTGGTCTTCAGTGCCCAATCGCACCGGCTCAAAAGCCCGTGTTTGATGGCATGACGATGTTGCTCTCGGGCAGTTATACCGATACTTGGGTCTCCGCGGAACGTGTCACTCAAACGGCCGACTATTTTGAGCAGCTAGGGGCGAATGTCCACCTTGAAATCTTTGCAGAGCGAGAGCACCGCATTGCTCGATCGGAAATCGAACTGGCCAGAGGATTGATCACCGCCAGCTTCGCGGCGTCTCACGAGGAGGTGGCTAATGTCTAACGCGTACCTGTGTGATTTCGTCAGAACCCCGATTGGCCGCTACGCCGGCGCATTGTCGTCGATCCGCACGGACGATCTGGCCGCCATCACGTTAAAGGCACTCACAGAACGTCACCCAACAGTCGACTGGCGTCGCGTCGACGATGTGATTTTGGGGTGTGCCAACCAAGCGGGTGAAGACAACCGCAACATCGCCCGAATGAGTTTGCTGCTGGCCGGATTGGACACCCAAGTGCCGGGGTCCACTGTCAACCGACTGTGTGCGTCTGGGATGGAAGCAGTGTCTAACGCCGCGCGGGCTATCAAATCGGGCGAAGCGCACCTGATCATTGCCGGCGGGGTGGAGTCGATGTCACGCGCACCGTACGTGCTTGGGAAAACCGACTTGCCGTTTGCCCGCAACGCCGAATTCTATGACACCACCATGGGCTGGCGTTTTGTGAATGCCAAGTTGGATGAGATGTACGGCACCTGCTCGATGCCAGAGACCGCGGAAAACCTGGTGGTCAAATTCGGCATTAGCCGAGATGAGCAGGACGCGTTTGCCTTGTGGAGTCAGACCAAATACGCCGCGGCTCAAGAACGGGGGTTCTTCCGTCATGAAATTGTCCCGGTCGAAGTCGCGCGCAAGCGTCAGAGCACGTTGGTTATCGAGACCGATGAGCACCCCAGACTCTCCAGTCTCGAGACCTTGGCCAAACTCAAACCCGTGGTGCACCCACAGGGCTCCGTAACAGCGGGAAATGCATCGGGCATTAACGATGGTTCGGCGGCACTCTTGGTCGCGTCGGAGCGGTCACTGACCGATCACCAACTGGTGCCTAAAGCGCGCATTGTGGCCACGGCGTGTGCTGGCGTTGAGCCCAGCATTATGGGATTTGGCCCAGCGCCGGCGATCAAAAAGGTCCTTGAACTCGCTCAGTTGTCGCTGGATCAGATGGACGTGATTGAAATCAATGAAGCCTTCGCTTCACAGGTCCTCTCGGTGGTCAACCACCTGGGGATTGACGGCGATGATCCGCGCCTCAACCCCAATGGCGGCGCGATTGCGCTGGGCCACCCACTGGGCATGAGTGGCGCGAGGGTGATTGGTACGGCAATGAATCAACTCACCCAGCAACGGGGACGCTATGCGCTGTGCAGTTTGTGTATCGGAGTAGGCCAAGGCATGGCAATGATCATTGAGCGCGTGTAACACGCGCTATCACACCAGAGAGGCTCTGAGTCGATAGTCTCGATCGAGGGCCCTCATCACTCTTTTAAACAGCCCACTCTCGGGAGCAACACCCATGGAATTCCAATCCAACCACCTAACCCAACCGGGGATCACCAAACGCTTACGCCGTTTGCGGACTACCCCCATGATCAGAGCGCTCGTTCGTGAGCATGATGTTCAATTAAGCGATCTGATTTATCCGATATTTATCGAAGAAACTATCACCGAGCCTGTGTCGATCAACGGGCTGCCGGGATTAACCCGGATCCCTGAAACCCAACTCGCCGATGAAATCCATGCACTGGATGCGCTTGGGATCCGCTATGTGATGCCCTTTGGTATCAGTCATCACAAAGACGACATCGGGAGTGACACCTGGCGCAGAGATGGTCTGCTGAGTCGTATGATCAGCACGATTAAGTCGGCATGTCCGCACATGATGGTGATCCCCGATATCTGCTTTTGTGAGTACACCACGCACGGTCATTGCGGTGTCTTGGCCGATCAGGACGTTGACAATGATCAGACGGTGGCTCATTTGGTGAAGCAGTGTGTCAATGCCGCGCAAGCCGGGGCGGACATGCTCGCCCCCTCTTCCATGATGGACGGCCAGGTAAGGGCGATCCGCCAGGGCTTGGATGAAGCGGGATTTGAGCATGTCGCGATACTGGCACACAGCGCGAAATTTGCGTCGGCGTTTTATGGGCCATTTCGACAGGCTGTTGAGTGCGAACTCAAGGGCGACAGACGCACGTATCAGCTCGACTACGCCAATGCCAGACAAGCGCTCAGTGAAGCCTTGTTGGATGAACAAGAGGGCGCGGACATTTTGATGGTCAAACCCGGTACCCCTTACCTGGATATTTTGGCCCAATTGCGCCGTCAAACTCAGCTTCCATTGGCGGCCTATCAAGTCAGCGGGGAGTATGCGGCCATCAAATGCGCAGCGCAAATGGGCACCTTAAACGAACAGGAAGCAGTGTTGGAAACTCTGATCGGCTTTAAACGGGCGGGGGCGGATCTCATCGTCACCTATTTTGCGAAACAGTTCGCGATCTGGCACCAAGCGGCGCCAAACACAATGTTAACGAGGGGTAACGCATGGGCTTGAAAGACTACACCCTGTGCGTGTTCATCATGGCGATCTGGGGACTGAATTTTTCAGTCGTCAAACTGGGGTTGGACACACTGGATCCGATGCTGCTGACCGCATTGAGGTTTACCCTGGCGGCCATTCCAGCGGTCTTTTTTGTTAAGAAACCCGACGTACATTGGGGATACCTGGCAGCCTATGGCCTGACGTTTTCGGTCGGGGTTTGGGGACTGTCCACCTGGGCGATCGGGGCGGGTTTATCCCCCGGCATGGCGGCTTTGCTTATTCAAACGAACGTAGTGTTCGGTTTGGGACTGGGCTGGCTGTTACTCAAAGAGTCGGTGAGCCCGCTTCGATCGCTCGGGGCATTGATCGCATTGTGTGGTTTGGCCTTGAGCCTGACGGTGTCCGACGGTTCTGTCACGCTGACCGGAGTGGGGTTGATTTTGGTGGCGGCACTGTGTTGGTCTATATCAGGGGTGCTGTTAAAGCAATCCAACACCCAACACGTGTTCTCGTTCAGTGTGTGGTCGATGCTCTTTGCGCCGATCCCGCTGTGTCTCCTGTCCTACCTTCAGGTTGGGACCCAGGGCTTTACGGCTTTGGTGGACAATATAACCCTACCCGGTGTGTTTTCCATTGTGTACCAGGCATATGCCACCACGTTGTTTGGCTACTGGATCTGGAACAAGTTGGTGGTGTCTTACCATTTGTCGCATGTGGCCCCGTTTACGTTGCTCGTGCCCCTTTTTGCACTGTTGGGTTCAAGCGCTCTGTTTCATGAGGTCATTTCTTCACAAAAAGTGGTAAGCTGCGCCCTGATCGCTTTAGGTTTGTTGATTGGTAGCGTGCCTGCCGCCAAGTTCACCGTGCTAGCACAGCGTCTTCGATAGCCGTCATCCCACGAGTACAACAAAGGAAGGTTCGCATTTTTACTCATCGTCAACCGTGTGTTCAGACCGCACGTAACCTCATGAATCGCGTTTGGAATGACAAGATGACGGAGGCCGTGACGGAAGTGATGACCTCCCACACCGTGATAGAAAGTCCTCTTCAATTGTCGGTAGGTTCTGACTCCTTTTGCGAGACGCTCAGAGTATGGCAGCGCGCCTTTCCTACATTAAAGTACAAAGAAAGCCGCGTGATCACCCGTAAGAACGACATTGTGATTGAGTGGACGGCGAAAGGAAAGCATTTGGGGGAGTTCTTAGGTGTGTCGGCGACGGGGAAAGATCTGGTCTACCAAGGCAGCTCACAACTGACATTTGTTAATAATAAAGTCAGCCATTACGCTTCGGTCGTGAATACCCAAAGCATACTCAGCCAACTGATGGGTCGTTATACCACTCGTACTGAACCTCTCAAGCTAAGAAGCGCTTCAGAGGAACTGTATGCGGTCATCCCACAAGTGCTCTCCCCTTTCTTAACCCAACGTCAGGTCGAGTGCCTCGCATTATCGACACTGAGTTTGTCGGTCAAAGAAGTGGCGGCGACATTGAACATCAAAGACAGCTCCGTGCAGACGCACCTCAAGCGTGCCTTCGAACTGCTGAGCGTCAGTAATAAAAAAATGTTCATGGCGTACATCTGTGAGAACAACACGATTGAACTCTTAATCAGAATGGGGCTCTACCTGAAGCAAAGTATCTAGCCTCAACTCAAAACCCAAAAGTTTGTAGTCCGGCCTGAGTATCCACCCACGCTCAACGGACGTTCAAGGTATGTTGAAAGGCGACTTTATATATGTATTAAATCTCATATGTTCAGCGAGTATGTCGCGTTTGAGTTCGGTGCTTTCTTTAGCTTTGTGTGATGCGCGCCAGACACGCTTTGCTGGCCCAAAGAGTGCCCAGAAATGCCGACTTGTTCGTTGGAGTTGTCCGGGTCGGTTGCAGGCGCTCCCGGCGCCAACAACCTGAAAATTCGTCCTGAATTTTCCCCTAGGGGAGGGGGTTTCTTTTTATTTTTGGGGTATTGTAGCTGGTGTTGTGAGTGGGGCATGAAGGTATGTCGCGCTTGAGTTTTGTGGTTTCTTTAGTCTTATGTGATGCGCCCCAGACACGCTTTGCTGGCCCAAAGAGTGCCCAGAAAAACCGACTTGTTCGTTAGTGTTGTCCGGGGCGGTTGCAGGCGCTCCCGGCGCCGACAACCTGAAAATTCGTCCTGAATTTTCCACTGGGGGAGGGGGTGACTTTGGGGCGAAACTCGTTTTAGGCAGAAATGTGCCAGTGTTTTTGCTGATTAAGCAAACAACAAATAACTAAACCACCAGTAGAAGTTCAGCTAGAAGGAGATTCCTTACCTTCAGGTACATATTTGACTGCGCTTTTCTCCCTATGTACGATCCCGAGCTGGATTGACGCATTTTTGAATACCAACCGAAAAGCTCTTCAGGCGGTCTGCATAAACAATGAAATGTCCATGTATAACGATAAAAAAGAATAAACATGAACCTTTGGCTATGCTACCGTAAATTCGATATTTAATTTGATGAGGATAGATAATGAGCGGGAGCTGGGGTAACTTCTTTCCGTACTTTGCTGGAGCTTTTAAGCTTATTGTATTAGGTATTGGAGGCTACTTTGCTATTAAGTGGCATTTTGATGAAGAAGCAAGGACGAGGGAAGAACAAGGCGTTGTATTTGATAGGTCAAGCTACATGAAGAAGATGGCAATGATACTCGTCTTTCTGGTCGCCCTAGTGATTTTAGTGGTTTATGCCACTAACTGGTTCCTCTACTGACGGGCTTTGCTGTTACGATCGATGTTTGGCGATTTCCAATTGAATAGCCACTTCGTATCATTGCTAAAATTTGAGTACAGTCGGACTCTTATATGTGCATGACACCTGTTCGAAATACATAATGGGGCATAAACGTGCTAGCGATGATTCGGCTGGCACGTCTATGGACAGAAATGAGCTAGAGCACATACCCCAGTCCACTAGAATATGATAAGTAAAAGTAAGTAAAACTGTCAGATCTGGTTTGAACTAGTATAAACAAAAAATCATTTCTGCCGAGTTAGTCGGGACTCTGGTCGTCTAATACGTGTTCTGGTATATCACGAACAAATTCACCTATTGACCAACCCATTGTTTCTTTTAGCTTTTCACTAATATCAGTTGGGACTTCGAAATAATAGCTATAAGTCATGTCTCCAGTAGAACCTTCATCCCCGTGATACTCGATGTCTAGGCTCTCGAAATCAACAATTAAATCGTCTGGTATATTAAGGTACTCAGCAATTGGACTCTTTGTTACTACCTCTGGCTTTCGTTGCCACGCGATCGAGTATTCTGCACTTTTCGATGTTGGTTTTATCTGTGGTTTCTTCATTTTAACAGTCATTGGAAATGGAAAATCGATTCCAAGTAGCAATGCCTCACCTTGACTAAGTGTTGGGAGAAAAGACGCTGAACGTTGATCCATTGCACCGACAGCTCTTTTTACCACTTCTTGGTCATGAAAGTTAGTCAATCTATGGACTACCAAAGAGCCTATTTGACTTAATACATCTTCAGGTATATCACGTGGTCGCTGGGTAGCGATAACCACATTTAGACCATACTTACGACCTTCTTTAGCAATATTCCCAAATGAATCTAGTTTAATAGAAGTGGTTTCATCCCCAACTGTTTTATTTAAAAATTGATGTGCTTCATCAATAAAAACCAACACAGGATCACTATGATTAATACTTCCGCTTCTCGCCAAATCCATTAGCTTTCTACCGATAGCATTAACTAAAATTTCCCGACTGTTTGATTCATATGATACGGCTGATAAATCAATTCTAAGAAGGCGATTAATCGTTTTATTTGAAGAAAATTCACTAAGTAAAGTCGGAATCTCCTTATAGCCTTTCGCATCAATCATCCATTTCAAATGCTTGTTTTCAGAATAAGCTTTTATCCTCGATATAAGGCTCATACAGTAACCAAGATCACCATCAGATGCTCCACCCCAAACAGATTCATTTATAACTTGTTCTTTACCGTAACCTTCCTTACTGGAAGGCCAAACACACTCATGAACAATCTGATCACCAATATGTTTAAAACACCAGTACTGACTGCCTTTTTTATCAATCATTTCGTGAGCTTTGTTATAAGGCTCTTTTGGTTGTCCCGATTTAACTAACGAATATTGCTCATTGATGAAAAGGCCTTGAGGGTCTTTAAAGTACTTGGCAACAATTTTTTGACTCAAAATTGCAGCACTTAACTTAGGCATTTGGGTTTGCGCTGACGGGCGCAAAAAAGCAAATATGTCTGACTCAGGCAGTCTCCAATGAGGAAATGTAACCGTGTTATCAGGATTAGAATTCTCATGATTCCCTACATAATAGGTCTCACAATCTAAATCAGCATACTCACCTGTAGGATCTAATATTAGAGCTTTCCCCCCATGTCGCTGGACTTCCTGTATCAATCTCGAAATAGAATAACTTTTCCCACCGCCAGTGGCGCCAAGGACAGCACAATGCCTAGCAAAAAGTTTATCAGGAGTGACTGAAATGCTTGCCGATAAATCGTAAGGTAGCTCTGCAATATCGAGTTTGACCTCATGATCGTCAGAATCACCTGAGACTAACAAGGCTATTAATTGTGGGTGGGCGGAGTAGATTTGACTACCCAGCCTAGGGTGATTTTTTATTCCTCGGAATAGTTCACCTGTAGATGGATTGATACTTGTTAATAGCTGAATAACTCCAATAGGGTTATTTAAATTATTTCCCATTGAGATGGCATCAACAGAAAGTCTCTCAGCACCATCTAACCATACTTGAACTAAACGACCTAAAATAGCTGTTTGTCCGCAATCGATAAATATGAATTCGTTTACTTCCCCAGATGGAACACGGTCACCTAAATGCCATTTAGCTTCCCCTGTACCCGCATCAGAAAGATTGGCCTTAACCTCGGATGGCGATACATGGATAACACTACCAATTCTCCGACTAGGATCGTAAGGTGAAAACCAATCACTAGAATTCATAACTTTCACCTTTACCATTCGAGATATTTTGAGCCAATGATTCGAAAGTTTTGAACAACCTTTCTTCTGGTGTTTCCTTTCTTCGCTCAAGTAGTAAGTTACTAAATTGCTCGAAGGTGGCGTCAATAATTGAAATTCTTCGGTCACCTTGAGTGATTGCAGAAGTCAACAAATCTCTAACTTCTCTATTAAAAGACCCTTTTTCATCAAAAGGATTTTTTGTTGCAACAAGGACATTGAATTCAGCATTTGTTCTGAGAGCCATGGTAACAGCATTGTTTATGTGTTTATCATTGAAACCAAACCCTAAACAGATTAATGCTGTTTTAGGTTTCTGAAGGCAATTCAAAAACGATGACATCATATCCAAGTACGGAGAGTCATACGACGTTTGATATTTCGAACTACTTGGATAAATGAAAACAGGCTCATCAATAGTAGCCTTATAGTCAACTTTTTTTACTCGCCCCCGTTCGCGTGTCCAATTCACGGAGCCATGCATCTTGTAGAGATGAACAACATTGGAAATGAAAGAACTAGAGCTAGTGTTATCTCCACCTCTGTCAACAATATCATAACGATACCAAGCAGGATTGAAGTAACTGGGTGATGAGAACTCAAAACCGTCTACAACGACAAAGCCAGTATTTGCTGCGGAGTGTTCAAAGGCAAGATCGTAGTTAGTTGTAAATAACTTTAATCGTTGCTGCTTGGGACTTCTTCGTCCTAGCGTTCTGATAAATTTATTGTGTGAAGCCCAATCATTAGTGTCGATTGAATCTGTAAAATTTGTTTCATCTAAAATGGTTTTTTTGGACTGCTCCAAGAACGACTTAAGCTGACCAGTTCTGCCTTCATCAGGAAACAAGGCGATGTATTGATCGCACAAGGATAATAGTAGTTCAATATCATTCCATGGCTCTTTTTTTTCCTCATCTCTATTAGGCTGATTTTTGTCGTACCTAACTGTTTCAAGAACGGCCTCAAACAAAGTAGGGTTCTGCTCTTTACACTTATCCCACAATCGTCCCATGCTTGGTGCTATACCTTTAAAGGTTAACGATGTCCCAGAACCAGCAAGGACAATTAGATTGTCAAAATCTAAAAGGCTATTAATACTTGTTAGCAATGCCAGATAGTCTTCGTGCTCTTTTTTGTCTGAAGAATCAATATCGATCTCGACAGGAATTTTAGCGCCATCCGTTCTTTTTACGAACGTTGACAGCAGTTTTACTGTACTCATTTTTATAGCCTAGTCATGAACCAATTACTTACTTCTACCGCCCTTATCAAATGAAACAGTAGACATAATTCTCTTGCACATTTAATCAACAAAATTCATATTGCAACATTAGGAAAATTGGGTCAAATGGGGAGGCTTAGAAACGTTATGAATAACGATTCTAAATTGAAAAGGGGCATCAGCGTGCTATTTAGCTCAGCAACCCATTCAGGCACGCTACCGCACTCACGTTCGCAAAGTTACGTGCCCCTCACCTACCCAGCATAGCTGCATGCAGAACTGTACACACAGTGCAACCACATAGATGTGCGCGCATTAACAGAATTATGGGAAAACGAAGTGGTTTGAGCGCTGTAGAGTTGCGGCTCTAACAAACTTTGGGGCAAAAACGAGTTTCAAACCAAAACATTGCACTCCCCAGGGAAAAATTCATGGATGAATTTTTAGGTTTTCGGCGCCGGGAGCGCCTACAACCGGCCCGGACAACACCAGAGAAAAAAAGGCATTTCTGGGTACGCTTTTTGCCTAAAAAGAGTACCTGGCACGCATAAGAATATGCTGAGTGAGGCGCTGAGTTTGAAGCGTGACATACCGCGATATGCAAATTTCCCCCTGTGTTATCAGATGAGAGCACAGGGGGAAAGTGGAGAGTTAAGCTTAACGCTTTGGATAAAGATCTAGCTGAGTAAGCACATGCCTGATGCTGAAGGGTTTCGAATACTGGGCCTGAATTTTTAAGATTTCAGACTTTTCGATCCCTTGTAGTCGGTCGGCAAATGTCACATCCAGCGGGGTTAAAATTTCTTCGTAGTCACTGTTCAACTCGCTATTGTTATCATATTCAATTGCAGAGCGAAGCTGTTCGGTTTGTTCAGCGGTGCAAATTCTTTGGTTGTAATTATACAAATAACCAATGACTGATTTTTTGCTTTCCACGGTGAGTGAATCAAACCATGCATTGTCAGGAAAATCGGTCGTATTCGCACGAGCGATATCAGTGCAATGCTCATATTGAGCATCCCATCTTTTAGCGGCCTCAGTGCTATCGACAGAAGATTGTGCACAACCGGTAAAGCTGATAAGCACAAAAATGAGGGTAAATAATCTACTGAGTTGTTCCTGAGACACCCAATCATGCTCTCTTATGTTATTTATGCAACAGGCAATAGTTGATTAAAGCCTTCTCAATACTTGCGACTCACTGGTATGCGGTGCTAAGTAGTCGATGACATCTTCAAAGGTGTTCGCGAAAGTGTCGGTATAATTAATCTGTACTGGATCGATTATTATCACTTTTCTCTGAATTGGCGCGACGCTTAGCCAGTCTTTGTTTGAAGTCTGAACTGGACATCACACGGTCATTGTTCGCGTCATCAACCGAGAAGGACAACAGTTTCATTAAGGCGACCGCTTCATCGCGTTTCTTCCGCTCTTCATAGGACTCAATCACATAGGCTGGTTTCCCATTCTGTGTGATCGTCATAGGTTCATCAAGCGGTAGATTCGCTGCGTGCTTTTTGAGATAGCTGATGGTTTCCACTTTCATGGTTATTTCCTGCCTTTGCAAACATACCCGAAGACTAGCGCAAAGCTAAATTTAGTCCACATTCAGGCCATTGTGGCGGGTGTACCCTTCCACTCATCCTGTGGTGTTAAGAGTACTTCGTCGTCACTGTTCAACTCGTGATTGTTATCACATTTGATAGCAGAGCGAGAAGTACCGCGTTTACTACAGCCCAAGTAATCCCCCACACCAGGGGAAAATTCATGGATGAATTTTCAGGTTGTCGGCGCCGGGAGCGCCTACAACCGGCCCGGACAACACCAGAGAACCAAAAGGCATTTCTGGGTACTCTTTTTGCCTAAAAAGAGTACCTGGCGCGCACAAGAAAATGCTGAGGTGTACTCAGAGGATACGCGCGACATACCACTACATATCCCTGCGTTACCATTTACATCAGCCCAAGCAATCTCCACACCAGGGAAAAATTCATGGATGAATTTTCAGGTTGTCGGCGCCGGGAGCGCCTACAACCGGCCCGGAAAACACCAGAGAATCCAAGGCATTTCCAGGTACGCTTTTGGCCTGAAAAGCGTACCTGGCACGCATCAGAAAATACTGAATGGGGCGCTGAATCTAGGCTCGACAAACCAAGACACATCACCTAAATCCACCATAATAAAATGCTATCGTCACCACAAAAATTTTTTGTGTTGTGTGCCCAATTTTTTATTGCGCGGAAAACATGATGACTTTACTATCGCGCCGCTTCTTGATGATAGCCAATCCGAGTACATCACAGCTGATATTGTGGCAAGGCGATAGAGCAACTATCCAAGAGTGACTTTGACTGCGCTTGTGCGCTTTTTTTGACGCTCCACTTTTCATCATCGCGGATGAAAAGTGCTATCGATTGTTGGAGGCCTGCGATGGCTCACGCTCATTCTGTACTCGATTTTCATTCTTTTTCTGCTCAGACACTGGCGGCTGACGAGGTTCAGTTAATTGAATCTTCCGTGGCCCAGTTCGGTGCGCCGTTATTACTGCTGGATTGTGATGTGATCCGCCAGCAGTATCGTGCACTCAACAATGCACTGCCGAATGTGACCCTTCACTTCGCGCTCAAGCCGCTGCCGCACCCGGCTGTGGTGAGAACCTTGCTCGAAGAAGGGGCCAGTTTTGATCTGGCGACCAGTGGTGAAGTGGATCTGGTGGCGCAGGAAGGTGTCCCTGCCGAGCGCACTATTCACACCCACCCGATTAAACGTGATGCTGACATTCGCGACGCGCTGGCGTACGGCTGCACTGTGTTTGTGGTGGATAACCTCAATGAGCTGGCGAAGTTCAAAGCCTATCACAACGAGGTAGAACTGCTGGTTCGTCTGAGTTTCCGCAACGCTGAAGCCTTTGCCGATTTGTCGAAGAAGTTCGGTTGTTCACCGGAGCAGGCGCTGACGATTATTGAAACGGCTCAAGCCTGGAATATCCGCATCAAAGGCCTGTCGTTCCATGTGGGATCACAAACCATGCATCCGCAGAAATACGTCGATGCGATCCGCACTTGTAAGCA
Source organism: Photobacterium sp. SP02 (assembly GCF_038519165.1). Taxonomy (NCBI): domain Bacteria; kingdom Pseudomonadati; phylum Pseudomonadota; class Gammaproteobacteria; order Vibrionales; family Vibrionaceae; genus Photobacterium; species Photobacterium sp. SP02. The sequence goes on along the minus strand of NZ_JASJOJ010000027.1, from coordinate 23,505 downwards.
AGTGATGGAGCAGGTGGTGGAACGTGGTTTACCGGCGCTGAGCACGCTGGACATTGGCGGTGGTTTTCCGGTTTCTTACTCGCAGCAGGTGATGCCGATTGACCAGTTCTGTGTGCCGATTAACGAGGCGCTGAATGAACTGCCTGAAACGGTTCAGGTGCTGGCGGAGCCGGGCCGTTTTATTGTGGCGCAGTCGGTTACCAGTGTGGCGTCCGTGATGGGGCAGGCTGAGCGTGACGGTCAGATGTGGTATTACCTGGATGACGGCATTTACGGCTCGTTCAGTGGTTTGATGTTTGACGATGCCCAGTATCCGCTGGTGACGCTGAAGCAGGATGGTGAGTACGCGCCGAGTGTACTGGCCGGCCCGACCTGCGACAGCATTGATGTGATCGCTGAAAATATCATGCTGCCGAAACTGGACAACGGTGATTTGATCATCGGCCGCATGATGGGCGCTTACACCAGCGCGACCGCGACCGATTTTAACTTCTTTAAACGTGCGCAAACGGTATTGCTCAACGAGCATGACCAAAGCTGTGAACGCATGATTGGCTGATGGAATCAGTAAGCCCTCACTTCGGTGAGGGCTTTTTCTTTGCGGTTTGTTCTACGCGGTTAGATACAGAGAACGGCGGTGCGATTGTTCATCAAAGGCTAAGCCTTGCCTTTCTGATGCTCTTCATTTTCAAGCGCTTTACTGGTGATTTCCTGGTACAGGCCGATAAGGTTCGCGACCAGGCTTTGCCATTCGGGGTGGCGCTCAACAATAGGCATGATGCGCTGAGCATCGTCGAACACATCTTTCAGAAATTGAATATCCAGTTCATTCAGGGTTTCGCCATTATCTACCCGCTTTTTCATAGCTAATGCTCTGGGTAAACGCTGGGATTCCAGACGCACAGCCAGTGCCTGTAATATCCCCGCCTCTTTTTCTTTGCTATCCATAGAAGTACCTGCAAATCGACAAAACCGATGACATGAGTGTAGTCGCTGTTTGTGGAGAAGCGCATGCCGGGGGATTAGATTGCCGGCGGGCACCAGTCTCTGGCGCTCGTCACTGCCCATATAGAATGAGTGCTCGTTCGCTGTTTGCAGGTATCAGGTATCTTGTATCTGGTATGCTATCTGTCAGTGAAGAAACGAGGATACATCATGAGTGAGCAAGCTCTGTCTCTGGTACTGGTACTCAATACTGAGTTGCCGGATCGTGATGCGCAGATAAACGCGGCGGTAAAGGCAGCGGAAAGTGAGTTCCAGCCGCTGTTTTATGAACTGGCCTGGACAGACGATCCGCACATGACGATTGTGCCGGATTCAATGACGATAAAAGACATTGCTCTCGAGGGGGCAAAGGTCACTGTGACCGTGGATTTTAACTGGTCTGTCTTTCAGGCTTGTCTGATCGTCGAAAACATCTCTACAAACGAAGCGAAACTTCAGTTTGAACTGAAAGGCGATTCACTGGTGATGAACCAGGCATTTCCGCCGCGCTGGCGTTACGATCAATAATAATGGATGTCATCTGAGGCCGATTATTTGGCACGGTTCAAAATCAGCGTCCCGGTGGGTGCGTGTGGGGCAATGAACCAGGGGCGGGGCATGATATCCAGGCCCAGGTTGCGATCATATTTGGATTCAATGTCCAGCAAGGGGGTGTAGGTGTCCATTTCGCTCTGGCTGGTGTAAACCAGTACATAGTGAACCGGGGTATTGTACTGACTGAGCGGCAGGGTGATTTCGAGTCTGTCCGGTTCCTGATAAGAGAATGGGCGGTAGCGGTATGCTGTCAGGCTGTCAATCAGCAGGAAATCTTCGGTATAAAACTGCACTTGGGGAGCAAAGACGGTCTGGCTGACCAGACTCGTCAGGGTCAGATCCTGCCGTCTGAGCTGAGGGGTGAGTTTTATCAGTTTGACGAAACTGCGTCCGGAGGAGAGTTCTAAGATCACATCATCGCTGGATAGAGTAAAAAGCACGGGTAATTCATCGCAGCAGTCCAGCGAAGGTAGTTCCCTCACCACGGTAAACAACCTGGTCGCGGAGGCTAAGTGCTGACGTGCATTTTTTGATTCGGTGACACTGACATTGGGCACGCCATTGACCGTATTGGGGCTAAATTCGTCTGTTAACGAACAACTTGTTAATGTCAGCGCCAGTAAGCAAGCAAGCAGGAAGCGCATATTGGCCTCAGCAGTGTTTTACCACCATGTTTCAAACATAGCATCTGCTGCTGCGGTTGATGATGTTCAGCGCGACAAGTCGCAGGTGAAGTCAGCTGTCCTTTTTCTCACACTTTCATTTTCGTATTGCATGTCTTGCAGCGGTAGATTGCCCGGCAGGTAAACTTTTCCCATAGCGTTCGTTTCACTCGGTATAGCATTGGATTATCGCAACACATCTTTCTCTCAGATCGTTCAACAGTGACGGATGCCGGGCAGTGTAAGCCGTACCCTGGCTTAACAGTGTGACAGATATCACATCGGTTTTATTGGTGACATAAAGCTGACGCACGCGTGACGTAGCATTGACTTAGCGTAGCGGTTTTTTGCTTTTTAGACTTTTGAAACAAGGAATTACACATAAAGTCTTGAGTGTGTAAGCAGGGTTAGAGAGAAGCGGACAGGCGTTCGTCAGGCGTTAACGGGAGCTTGGCTCCCATTAAAATGAATTGTAAAGCTCAAAAGGAGGGGGGAAACGAGAAGGCCAGAATCTGACTGATGCAACGCTAGACTTTCGTTTTTTTGTTGCAGCTTTTACACAGGTAGATGGCTTTACAGGTTAATCGTTGCCAGATGGCGCGTTTAACCCGCATTAAATTGGGGGAATCACAACACATTTTTTTTCCTTTCTTCGTGTGTTTTTTTGACAGCAAGCAGAGTGTAATGCACATCGTTGCTCAGTGGAAAGTGATATTTCTCGCAAAAATCAGCGGGTGGGCATAATAATGGCGCCAAACGGACTGATTTTTGACGCTGGGATTCAGAGGGTTAGCGGCGTGAGACGAATTATTGACGAGGCGCAGGTATAAAAAATGCCGAACAAATGCCGGCATGCTCTTGACTATTTCCGTTGGTTATCCGGTTCAGCCCAGCGCCAGCCAGACACCCACACCCATCATCAAGGTGCCGGCAATGCGGTTGAGATAACGCAGGTTGTCCCCTTTGGTCAGAAACAGCCGCAGGCTCTTGCCGCCGTTGGCGTAAACCAGTAAGGCAACAAACTCTGTCATCAGAATGATAGTCAGCAAACCTGCCATTTGAGGTGCCATCGGCAAGTCAATGTTAATGAAGGGGGGCAGCAGGGAGATCATAAAGGCCCACCCTTTAGGGTTGGCGATGGCCGTGATGAATCCCTGAGAAATGAGCTGTCCGCGCTGTGTCACTGTGGGGGTTTCCAGGTTCAGCGACATTTTACCCCGGTTACGCCACATATTGATGCCCAGCCAGAACAGGTAAGCACCGCCCACCCATTTAAGGGCACTGAAAAGCTGAGGATAGTTCAGCATGACGGTGGCAACGCCCATCACAGCCGCAATGGCAACCAGCGCCACCCCGAGCAGTTCACCCATCATCATCCAGAGTGCGCGTTTAACACCAATGCTCATCCCCAGTGTCATGGCGAGTGTCATACACATACCAGGCGTAATCGAAACAAAGAAAAAAGTAGGGATAAATGCGCTTAGTAGGGTGAAATCCAACATATACATCCTGACATATGTGTTAACAAAAACGATTGTCAGTGTAATCAGTTCGCTGAGGCGATGGTAGTGTTTTGTGACATGACTTTGGTCTGAACACCCGGCGGAATGAAAATAAACAGTGAGGCGCTTCACGCTTTACTACTCTCACTTTTTTGCCCTGAATCAGCACAGATTGGACTGATTTTATTGTGATCCTTGTTAATAAAGTGACAGGTTATCAGGGTGTTAGCGATTCAATGCTCGTTATCCCGAATCTCTTTTGCCGTAGAAGAACTGGACATAAATCGATATTTTTATATCAAAATGAGACTTTCGATATCAATTTGATTTGACGCGGTCGAAGTTTGTGCATAAATTTAACTCAAATGAAATATCTTTAACATCTCGTAAACATCTTTCACTGAGAGCAAAAATATTTCATTCACTGGTTTATTTCTCAATCTGAAGCTTGGTCGCGGTATCACAAGCTGGTGGCAGTAGGTTGAAAGTTCGTAATCCCCCAAACAAAGGAGAGTGGGATGAGCAAGTTACGTGTCATGAAGAAAACGCTTCAGATGGCTACCGCCACTGTGGCACTGTCCATTCTGTCCGCTACCTCACCAGCCATGGCTGAAACCAAAGCGGCAACGCCGTTTAAGTGTAAGCCGGGTGAAACCTATTACATGAACGTGATGGTATCCGGTGTGGAGTACTGGTTCCCTGTCTATGAAATGATGAAGGAAGCCGCACGCTCAATGGGTTGTAAAACTGTCTATACCGGCACGCCGGAATACGATGTGAATAAACAGCTTGCGTCATTTGAGCAGATTCTGGCGAAGAAACCGGCCGGTATCTTGCTGCACCCCATGAACCCGGATCCCTTTATTGAACCGATTAACCGGGCGGCAGAAATGGGGATTCCTGTGGTGACCTTTGCAGCGGATTCACCTAACAGTAAGCGGGTGTCCTTTATTACCTCGGATAACTATCAGGAAGGTAAGTTCGCCGCCGATGCCGTGGCGGAAGACATGGGCGGTAAAGGTGAGTACGCGGTGCTGGAGAACCCGGGCCAGGACAACCACGACAGACGCGTGAGCGCCTTTATTGCGCGCATGAAGTCGAAGTGGCCTGACATGAAGCTGGTGTCCCGCGCGGCCAGTAATACCGATGCCACCAAAGCCTATAACTCTCTGATGACCATGGCGCAGGCGCACCCGAATCTGGGCGCTGTCTTTATGCCTGAAGCAACCTCTGCCATGGGCGCAGCGCAGGCAGCCAAAGAACTGGGCGGCAAAATCCGCGTGTTCAATGCCGACGTGAACGCCAAGATCCTCGACATGATCAAGCAAGGTGAGATCTTCGGTGCGGTGAACCCGAACCAGGGCATGCAGGGCTATATGGGCATGATGCTGCTGTATATGGCGGCGCACCCTGGCCTGATTGATCCGATGAACGACCATGACCGTGCCGGGTATAACCCAATGAGCGTGCCGTTCGTCGATAACGGTTTCTCCATTGTCACCAAAGCCAATGCTGATGATTTCTACTGGGATAAGTACCTGTCGAAACGCGGCACTAAAGGTATCAACGAGTAAGTCCTACCCTGCTGAGGCCCGGTATCCGGGCCTCTTCCCTCAGCATACTCATGGAGGAGAGACGGTGGAAACGTCCAACACAACGCCAGTGCTTGAGATCCGAAATGTGACCAAAACCTTTGGTTCGACAACCGCGCTGAATAATATCCGCTTCGATTTACTGCCCGGTGAAGTGCATGCCATTGCCGGTGAAAACGGTGCCGGCAAGTCTACGCTGATGAAAATCATCGACGGCATACACCAGCCGGACAGCGGGGAAATGTTTATTAATGGCGAAAAAGTGGTGGTCAGCAGTCCGTTAGAAGCACAGAAGCTGGGCATCGGATTTGTCCATCAGGAAATCGCACTCTGCTCTGATGTGTCAGTGGCTGAAAACATCATGATGGCGAAAATCAACAGCTCGGATGGCTGGCTGGTGGATTACAAAACCTTATATCGCGAAGCCTATGAGGTCGTCAGTCAGCTGGCCGATATCGACCCGCGACAGAAAGTGTCTGATCTGACTATCTCTAATCAGCAACTGGTGGAAATTGCCAAAGCCCTGGTGCTGGACTGCAAAATTCTGATCCTGGATGAGCCGACAGCGGCGCTGACCGATCAGGAAACCGACATCCTCTTTGCCATTATGCAGACACTGAAAGCACGGGGGATCAGCATCATTTACATCAGTCACCGCATGGCGGAGATTTTTGAGCAGTGCGACCGGGTCAGCGTATTCCGTGACGGCCATTACATCCATACCAAACGGATAGAGGACACCACACCACAGGCGATTGTTCAGAGCCTGGTCGGGCGTGAAATTGCCAACCTGTATCCGCCGAAATGCCAGGGTCAGGTCGAGAATAATCCGGTGATCCTCGACGTTGAAGGCCTGTCAGACGGGCAGAGATTTAACGACATTGATTTTAAGGTGTATCAGGGTGAAATCTTTGGCGTCGCCGGTCTGATTGGCGCCGGGCGTTCAGAAATGGTCAAGGGCCTGTGCGGCCTGCACACCAAACAGCGCGGCCAGCTGAGATTCAACGGCCAGCCGATCACCATTAACTGTTATCGCGATGCGATAGACAAAGGCATTGTCTATCTCTCGGAAGACCGTAAAGAAGAAGGTCTGTTTCTGGATTTATCCATTGCCGTTAATGTCTCTGCGCTCAAGCTGGAACTGGTGTCTGAGCACGGTCTGATTAGCAAAGACAAGGAATTTGATCAAACCCAGACCCTGACCGACAGACTGAACCTGAAAAGCGGCAGCCTGCATCATAAGGTGTCGTCGCTCAGCGGGGGCAACCAGCAGAAAGTCGCTCTGGCCAAAATCCTGTCGGTGAACCCTAAGCTCATCATTCTCGATGAGCCGACCCGGGGCATCGACGTGGGGGCAAAATCTGAAATTCACAAACTGATCCGCGATCTGGCAAACACAGGTGTCGGCATCATTGTCATCTCTTCAGAATTACCGGAAGTCATCGGCCTGAGTGACAGAGTCATGGTGATGCGCGAGTCGCGTCAGATGGGGCTGCTGACCGGGGATCATATTACTGAGCAGAACATCATGCACCTTGCGTCCGGTTCCGCGGAACTGACGCAGGCAGCCGTACAGGCGTAATGCAGGAGAACATAATAATGACTATTGAACATGTATCTACACCCGGCACTTCGGTTACCGGTAAAAAACGTTCCTTCCGTGATGCGCTGGTGCGCGTCAGTCAGATGCGGGAATTCACGCTGATCCTCATCATAGTGGCGATGTTTATCGGCATGAGCTTTGCCTCACCGTATTTTCTGACCTGGGCCAATATGAAAGCCATGCTGCTGTCGTTTTCCACCGAAGGCATTGTGGTGGTCGGCATGACCATGCTGTTGATTGTCGGCGGGATTGACCTGTCGGTCGGCGCAGTGATGTGTCTGGCCATGGTGTTTGCCGCCAAGCTCTTCATGCTGGGCATGAACCCCTGGCTGGCCAGCCTGGCCTCTATCGGTTTCAGCGGTTTCATCGGCTGGCTGATGGGGCTGTGCGTCACGCGGCTGGGCTTGCACCATTTCATTGTCACCCTGGCCTTTATGGGACTGGCGCGGGGGGCCAGCATGATCATCACTCAGGGCACGCCCATTTCGCTGTTCACTCTGCCGCCTGAATTTAAGTTTGTCGGTCAGGGAACCCTGTTCGGGGTGCCGTTCTCTATCATCATTTTCTTTGTGGTGATCATTATCAGCGACTTCCTGCTGCGAAATGCCAAAGCTTTCCGCAAGATTTTCTACACCGGCAGTAACGAGAAAGCCGCGCAGTACTCGGGCGACAACACCAACAAGGTGAAGCTGTACGTCACCGTCTTGTCCTCCGCGCTCTGCGGTCTGGCCGGGATCATCTATATGTCGAAATTCGGTGCGGCAACGCCCAACTTCGGGGTCGGGCTGGAGCTGAACATTATTGCTGCAGCGGTGATCGGCGGCGCGAGCCTCAAAGGCGGCGAAGGCACCATCTTCGGGGCGATTCTGGGGATAGCGCTGCTGAGTGTGGTGTCCAGCTCACTGATTCTGCTCGATGTGTCTGTGTACTGGCAGGAGTTCATTAAAGGGCTGATCCTGCTGGCGGCTGTGGCGGCGGACCACCATTTGCACCAGAAGTCGAAAGCCAAATCCTGAGAGGGCTGAACCTATGCAAACCACAACGAAAAGCCTGGATGTCTCCCGCCTGGTGAGCAAGGTGCTGTTCTCGCATTACAAGGAGAATCGCAGCCAGGCGGAGATCTCGAAAAGCCTGGATCTGTCGCCGGCCAAGGTGAACCGCATTATCCGCCAGGCGCGGGAAGAGGGGCTGGTCGAAATTATCCTCAACATTCCGCACATGGGGGTCATGGAGCTGGAAAAGCAGCTGATGGCACGTACGGGTCTGCCTAAAGCGGTACTTTGTCCGTCCTATGCCGATGATCCTGTCGTTGGGTTTACGCAGATTGCGGAAGTGGCGGCGGAATTTTTACAGGACACCCTGCGTAAGAATGATGTCATCTGCATCAGTGGCGGCAAGGCACTGGCCACCATCGTCGACGTGATGAAGCCGGTGAAAGGCATGAACGTGACTGTGGTGCCGGCCACCGGCGGGGTGCAGGGCACGCATTTTACCGATGTGAACTATCTGGCCTCGGCACTGGCGGAAAAGCTGGGGGGCCGCTCGATGCAGCTTCATGCGCCCTTGTTTGCAGATACGCAGTCGGACCGTGACATGCTGATCAACATGCGGGCCACCAAGGAAGTGCTGGAGATGGCCCGGCATGCCGACATCGCGCTGGCGGGTATCGGCGCGGTGGCGAAAGGCGATGAAAGCTACTTCGACCTGCGTCACTGGATCAACGGCGAAAAAGCCCTGGTGGCAGAGAGCCAGTGCAAAGGGGAAGTTTTTGCGCATCTGTATGACCAGTCCGGCTCGGCCTGCATTCCGGCGCTGAACGACAAGCTGGTCGGCCTGTCGCTGGCGGAAATGCGCCAGATCCCGGTCAGTATCGGCGTTGCAGCCGGGGCTGAAAAAGTGATGCCGATTGCTGCTGCGCTGCGCGGCGGTTTTCTCAACACCTTGATCACTGATGAATCGACCGCACAGGGTGTGCTCGATGCATATTGAAACACAGAAGAATTGTTAACTTGAGAGGGATGACCATGAACAAAAGACAGTTAGGTTTTTCAGGTATTGATGCCTCCGTGATTGGCCTGGGCACCTGGGCCATGGGTGGCTGGATGTGGGGCGGCACCAATGAAAAGGATGCCGTTGCCGCGATTCAGGAATCGATCACTTGCGGCGTTTCGCTGATTGACACCGCCCCGGCATACGGACTGGGCCGCTCGGAAGAGCTGGTGGGCAAAGCCATCAAGGGCCAGCGCGATAAAGTGGTGCTGGCCACCAAATGTGGCCTGGTCTGGCACACCCAGCAAGGCAACCATTTCTTCGATGAGGAAGGCAAGCCGGTGCACCGATATCTTGGCCGCGATGCCATTCAGTATGAACTGGAGCAAAGTCTGCGTCGTCTGGGGACAGATTATATCGATCTCTACATCACCCACTGGCAGGACCCGACCACACCGATTGAAGAAACCATGAACACCCTGATGGATCTGAAACAGCAGGGCAAGATCCGTGCGATTGGCGTCAGCAATATCAGCCTGGACGATCTGAAGCAGTATCAGCGCTTCGGCACTGTCGATGCGGTGCAGGAAAAGTACAACATGATTGAGCGTGAGCTTGAGCAGAGCCTGTTGCCGCATACCCGCGCCACCGGGGTGTCCTGCCTGAGTTATTCCTCGCTGGCACTGGGGCTGCTGAGCGGAAAAATCTCCGCCGACCGTACGTTTGACGGCGATGATCAGCGGTTGTCGAATCCTTTGTTTTCCCAGCCCAACCGCCAGATAGTGCAGCAGTTCTGCCAGTCGGTCACGCCGCTGGCTAAAGACTACGGCATCTCGGTCGCCCAGCTGGTGATTGCCTGGACCTTGTCGCAGCCGGGCATTACCTATGCCTTGTGCGGCGCCCGCAATCCAACCCAGGCGGCTGAGAATGCGCGGGCCGGAGAGGTGAATCTGGCAGCGACGGATGTGGATACCATCAGCACGCTGGTGACCCAGTCGCTCAGCCAGTTACAGACGGACTGATGTGATTCCCACCCACAATAAGAATCGATAAGGGGAGCAGTATGGCAGGCGATGGAAAACAAAGGCGGGAACGATTACCCCAGGATGCGCATTTCGATGTGCTGATAGTCGGTGGCGGTATCAACGGGATCAGTGTGTACCGGGAGTTGTCTTTGCAGGGGGCGAAAGTCTTGCTGGTGGAGAAAGAGGATTTCTGCAGTAAAGCCAGCGCCGCGCTGTCACGGATGATTCACGGTGGCCTGCGGTATCTGGAAAACGGCGAGTTTGCCCTGGTCAGGGAATCGCTGGCAGAGCGGAACCGCCTGCTGGTCAATGCGCCGCATTATGTGCAGCCGCTGGTTACCACGATTCCGATCTTTTCTCGCTGGTCCGGGCTGTTTTATGCGCTGTTTAACTTCACCGGACTGATGGACAAACCCAGTCGCCGCGGGGCACTGGTGATTAAACTGGGGCTGTGGTTCTACGACTTTTTCACCCGGCGTGATCAGCGCCTGGCCAAACACCGTTTCTTCTCGCAGTCTGAAACGGCAGTGCGCTGGCCACAGTTCGATCCCGCTGTGGCCTGCAGCGCCGATTACTACGATGCCTGGATCAGTGCCCCTGAGCGTCTGGCAATGGAGGTGCTGAGCGACACGGGCGAGCAAAGCGACAGTCTGGCCTGTAACTATACCGAGTTGCTGGGCCGTGACGGTCAGCGTTTTACCCTGCGTGACACCTTAACAGGGGAAACCAGCACGATCAGCGCAGACAAACTGGTCAATGCCACCGGGGCCTGGGTCGATCAGACCAATGATCGGCTGGGACTGGCGTCGGGTTATCTGCAGGGCACCAAAGGCTCGCACATTATTGTCCGCCACCCTGAGTTACTGGCCGAGCTGGACGGGCACATGGTGTTTTACGAGAACCCGGAAGGGCGGGTGTGCATTCTGTTTCCCTACTACGGCAACGTACTGATCGGCTCGACAGATATTCCGGTGGCAGATCTGGATGCCGTGACCTGTACCGATGACGAAATTGACTACATGCTCGACTCACTGAAAGCCGTGTTTCCGGCACTGGTGATTGAGCGGGAAGACATAGTGTATCAGTTCAGCGGCGTACGCCCGTTGCCGTCGGTGAAAACCTCGACCACAGGGCAAATTCCGCGCAGTCATGCACTGCGGGTGGACAGGACGGAAGACGGTCAGGTGCGTCTGTATTCTCTGATCGGCGGCAAATGGACGACATTCCGCGCCTTCGGGGAAGAAGTGGCCGATCAGATTTTATCGGACATGGCGCTCCCCCGCCGGGTTTCTACAACCGACCGGCCCATCGGCGGCGGCAGGGATTTCCCTGTGACAGATATCGAACGCAAAGCCTTTACTAAAGCAGCCCATGCCCAATACGGCCTGAGCGAAGCCAGAGCAGAGGTGCTGCTGCAACGTTACGGCACTCAGTGCCTGGCGGTGATGGCATACCTGGCCGCCGGTGAGGATACGGTGCTGACCAGCCTGCCGGCGTACACAAGGCGCGAGCTGATGTACCTGATTGAACACGAGGCGGTGTGCCGTACGCTGGATCTGCTGCAGCGCCGCACTTCGGTGGCAATTGCAGGACAGATAAACAATCAGGTACTGGCTGAAGTCACCGAGCTGGTGGCCGCGACGCTGGGCTGGAATGAACAGCAAACAAAACAGGATCTGGCAGAAAGTTGTCGTCAGTTACAGCTACATCATGGTCTGGCCGTCAGCACTGAACAGGTTGAGCAAATCTGGACCACATCTTTTTCAGGAGGAAACTATGTATATCAGTAAGAAAGTAAGGATGAACCGGCTGTTTAACAACGGCCGTTGTCTGGACGTGGCACTGGATCACGGTGTGTGTAACGAGCCGTCTTTTCTCGATGGTCTGGAAAACATGGACTCTGTGGTCAGCCAGCTGGTGGAAGCCAGGCCCGACGCGATTCAGATGAACTATGGTCAGAGCGACCTGCTGCAAAACGTTGACGGCAAAGACAAACCGGCTCTGGTGATGCGGCTGGATATGGGCAATCCGTATAACACCATTCGCCACCGTCATATGTGGGCTGTGATGCAAAATGATCAGGAGCCGGTACTGCAGGCGCTGCAGATGGACGCGGCTTGCGTAGTGGTCAACCTGTTTATGCTGCCCGATGAGCCGGATCTGTTCCGTCAGTGTGTGGTCAATATCAGCAAAGTGAAAAACGACTGCGACAAATACGGCATGCCGCTGATGATTGAACCGCTGGTGATGCAGCCGGCCAGTTCGGGTAAAGCCTATGCGGTCGACGGTGATGCGGAAAAGATAGTGACTCTGGTGCGTCTGGCCCGCGAAATGGGCGCAGACATCATCAAAGCCGATCCAACGGCTGATGCGTCAGAGTTCCACCGTGTGGTCGAAGCGGCGCGTTGTCCTGTGCTGGTCCGCGGCGGCGGCAAAGAAGATGTCGAAGTGGTCTTCAGCAAGGCGCGTCAACTGCTGGATCAGGGCGCATTGGGCATGGTGTATGGCCGGAATATTTACCAGCACCCTAACCCGAGCCGCATCGTGCAGGCATTCATGGCGATGATCCACAACAACGCCAGCGTGTCGGATGCACTGGCCATTTATCAGCAGTAATTATTCACTGTCAGCAAGAAAAGGAAGCAAGCAATGACACCATACGTACTGGGTATAGACTGCGGAAACACGGGAATAAAAGTGGCGCTCTTTGATTTACAGGGCCGCGAAATCGGTGCGCTGGGCGATAAAGTGGCGACGCATTTTCCTGCACCGGGTTTTGCTCAGTGCGATATGGCAGCGCTCTGGACGCAGTGCGCAACCCTGATACGCCGCCTGCTGGAAGAGTGGGCCGTGCAGTCCGGGCAGGTGGTGGCCGTCGGGTGCAGCGGTCATGGTAACGGGCTGTACCTGCTGGACCACGACACTATGCCCCTGCTGGCGATCAAATCGCTCGATTGCCGCGCCAGTGATCTGGTGCAGACGATAAAAAATCAGCCCGACTATGAGTTGATTCAGGAGCTGAACCGTCAGGGCGTCTGGCCGGCACAATCGGCCACCCTGCTTTGCTGGCTCAGGCAGTATCACCCGGAGACATACCAGAGCATCGGCAGCGTCCTGTTCTGTAAGGATTATCTGAATTTTTGTCTGACCGGCGAGATATCGACCGAGTACGGGGATCTCAGTGCGTCGGGTTTATACGATTTTTCAGCAGGAGAGGCGTCGGCCGCTTTGCTTACTGCATTAGCTATCCCAGAGATGCAGCAGGCGATTCCCGACATCAGGGAATGTCAGGATGTTATGGGCCGGGTGAGCAGGGAAGCGGCGGCGTTAACCGGACTGAGCGAAGGCACGCCTGTGGTCAGTGGCTGTTTTGATATCGTGGCCTGCGCTATCGGCTCAGGGGTCTGGCAAAGCCAGGCCGCCTCTGTGATTGCCGGTTCCTGGAGCATTAATCAGGTGGTGACGGACACCTTACCGGGCAGGGATGTCTTTATGGCCTGCCATTTTCCCGGCCAGCGTTATCTGGCGGTGGAGTCGAGTGCGACCTCGGCCTCGAACCTTGAATGGTTCATCTGTGAATTTTTCAAACAAGAAAAACAGCAAGCCAAAACCCACAATGTCGATCTTTTTCAGCAACTCAATGCCATGGTGGCTGACACCGTGATCAGTGACGATCTGCCGCTGTTTCACCCTTATCTCTACGGCGGCTGTGACAATCAGCCGGTGCAGGGGAATTTTTTCGGGCTGGCCGGATGGCATAAAAAATCGGACTTACTCTATGCCGTCTATGAAGGCATTGTCTTTGGTCACTTAGAACATGTCGGCCAGCTCAGGCTGGCGGGTCAGCATATCGACACTGCGGTTCTCAGCGGCGGGGCCGCCAAAAGTCCGGTCTGGAGCCAGCTGTTTGCGGATGTGCTGGATGTTGCGATTCAGACCTCCGACTGCACCGAAGCCGGTGCCAGAGGGGCGGCGATGGCTGCCGCAACCGGTGCAGGCTGTTTTCCGGCTCTGCAGCAGGCGGTAGCCGCGATGGCCAAGCTCAATACGCCTCTTACGCCCAGGCCTCAGCAGCAAGCCATTCTTCATCAGCGCTACCAGCGTTACCTGGCGGTGTCGAACGCCTTGAAAGGGCTGATGTCATGACTCTCAGGTAATTTATTGAATATCAATGGGTTAACTTCGCTGTTTCGGTGGCTGTGCTACCGGAACGGCTTTGCCGATCCTGATGTTTAACGACTTTGCTCAGCCTCTCAAAATTGATTTATTTTGATATTTTTTGTCTCATTTTTACCAGTATGTGCTCTATATTATGTAGATGACTACAAGGTGGAAAGGATGAAAGGGATGACACAACGAATTGTAATGCCCGGCCTGATGGAAATAGGGGCTGGCGCGCTGGATAAAGTGGCAGACATGCTGACATTGCTCTCTTGCCGTCAGCCATTGATTATCAGCGACCGAGTGATGTCTGAGCTGGGTTATGTCCGCCGGGTGGAAATCGCACTGGCGGCGGTAGGGTTGGAGTGCGGTGTCTTTCTGGATACCGAGCCGGAGCCGACTGAGGCCTCTATCCTGCCGGCGGTTGATCAGGTGGTGACAGGTCAGTTTGACTGCCTGATTGCGCTGGGCGGCGGCAGCGCCATCGACAGCGCAAAAGCCATTGGTCTGCTGGCACAGCACGGCGGTCAGATGCGTGACTACAAAGTGCCCCATGTGGTGACAGAAGCCATCTTGCCCGTGATTGCGATTCCGACCACAGCAGGCACGGGATCGGAAGTTACCCGGGTGACCATCATCACCGATCAGGACACAGACGAGAAAATGCTGTGCATGGGGCCGGGACTGATCCCCCAGGCGGCGATCATCGACTATGAGCTGACCCTGTCGGTGCCGGCCCGTATCGCTGCCGATACCGGGATTGATGCCCTGACACACGCCATTGAAGCTTATGTCAGCGCCAAAGCCGGGGTGTTTTCCGATCAGCAGGCGCTGTCAGCCATGCGTTTGATAGCCCCGAATCTTCGCGAAGCGGTGAATACCCCTGGCAATCATGAGGCGAAAGAGAAACTGATGCTGGGAGCCACACTGGCCGGTATCGCCTTCTCCAACGCGTCTGTCGCATTGGTGCACGGCATGAGCCGTCCGATTGGCGCCCATTTCCATGTTCCGCATGGCATGAGCAATGCCATGTTATTGCCCGCGATTACCGAGTTTTCCATTCCGGCCAGTCTGGCGCGTTATGCCGACTGCGCCCGCGCGATGGGGCTGGCTGATGACATCGTTAGTGATGAAGAAGCCGTGCAGCGTCTGATGTCTGAGCTGACCCAGCTTAACGTCGATCTGCAGGTGCCGGCGATGTCGGATTTCGGGATTGACCGGCACCAGTATCATGAGCTGCTGGACATCATGGCGGAGCAGGCGCTGGCATCGGGTTCACCGAATAATAATCCGCGCATTCCGAGCAAGAATGAAGTGATTGAACTGTATAAAAAGGTATGGAGTTAATGATGATTGGAAATTACATCAACAGTGAGTTAGTGCCAGTAACCTCAGATCGCAATCTGCCGGTCACGGATCCGGCCACCGGCAAAGTGATCGATCAGGTTGGCCTGTCCAGCGTGGCGGATACCGAGCAGGCGATCGCCAGCGCGGAAGCGGCATGGCCGGCCTGGGCGCAAATGACACCGCTCAATCGCTCGCGCATTCTGTTTCGCTTCAAAGCCTTGCTGGAACAGAACATGGACGAGCTGGCAACACTGATCAGCCGCGAGCACGGAAAAGTACACAGTGATGCGTTAGGCGAATTAACCCGCGGGCTGGAAGTGGTCGAATTTGCCTGCGGCATTCCCCATCTGCAAAAAGGCGAACACAGCCGCAATGTGGGCACAGATGTGGACTCGCATTCAATGCTGATGCCTTTGGGCGTGTGTGCGGGGATCACCCCGTTTAATTTCCCGGTCATGGTGCCCATGTGGATGTTCCCGATTGCCCTGGCCACCGGCAATACCTTCGTGCTGAAACCGTCAGAGAAAAACCCGTCCGCGGCGCTGAGACTGGCGGAATTACTGACTCAGGCCGGACTGCCGCCAGGGGTGTTTAATGTCGTGCAGGGCGATAAGGAGTCGGTGGATGTGCTGCTGAGTGATCCCAGAGTCAAAGCGGTCAGTTTTGTCGGCTCGACACCGATTGCGGAATACATCTATTCACAGGGCTCGGCACACGGCAAGCGGGTGCAGGCACTGGGCGGTGCGAAAAACCATCTGGTGGTGATGCCGGATGCGGATTTGGATCAGACGGTCAATGCCCTGATGGGCGCCGCCTTTGGCGCGGCCGGAGAACGCTGCATGGCAATTTCCGTCGCGGTCGCCATAGGTGACGAAGTGGCCGATAAGCTGGCAGAGAAACTCACGGCCCGGATTCGTGAGTTGCGGGTCGGGCCGGGCTATGGCCAGTCGGTTGAGAACGAAATGGGGCCGCTGATCACCGACGATCACATGAAACGCGTCAGCAGTTATATCGACCAAGGTGAAGCTGAAGGCGCCACTTTACTGGTGGATGGCCGTGATTATCAGGTCCCCGGCTTTGAAAACGGTTATTACGTTGGCGGCACCTTGTTTGATCACGTCACCCCTGAGATGACCATTTACCGCGAAGAAATCTTCGGGCCTGTCCTGTCAATGCTGCGCGCCCAGTCGCTGGAGGAAGCCCTGACGTTGATCAATGCGCATGAATTCGGTAACGGTACTGCCATTTTCACTGCCGACGGTGAAGCGGCACGCCGGTTCAGCGACAAAGTGGAAGTGGGGATGGTCGGGGTGAACGTGCCGATTCCTGTGCCCATGGCGTTCCATTCTTTTGGTGGCTGGAAGCGTTCCCTGTTCGGGCCGCTGCACATGCACGGCAGCGATGGAGTGCGTTTCTTCACCCGCATGAAAACCATCACCACCCGCTGGCCGAAAAACCAGCAGCAACAGGCTGACTTTGTCATGCCGACCATGAAATAACACCTCAAAAGAGCGGCTTCCCAATGCAGGAAGCCGCCTCAATAATAAGCGGCTTTCAGCCGCGGCTCAGTTGGCGAAGTTTTGCAGTAATCACGATCAATCAACCCTACTCACTAACCGAGGTTGAGGGGCGGTCTCTGAACAGTCCCCATGCAGTTCAATTCTGCGCTAGTGATACAATAATTCATGGAGATCATTCATGGCTGCAATACGGAAGCGATTTAACCGCTACCCCGGCATACGACCTGTGCTGGGACTGCTCGCCTCGCTCGGACTCAGTGCGTCAGTCACGGCGGCACAGGGACCCGGGCTGGGAAACCTTAACTACAGTTCAGGCGAAGCTTACACTCATGTGTCATACCCGCTGGTGGATGACACCACCGGATTTCTGCCGCCGGATTACCCCGGCAGTAAACACTATGGCGTGAATGTCATGACCATGCTCAACGGGTATATGGTCGGTATTTTCGCCCCGGACAGCGGCGGCGGCCCCGGTGGCTGGATTGCGCTGGATGCCTCAGACCCGACCAACCTGTCTTTGGTCAAGATGGTCTATGAACCCGATACCAGTAATCAGTACCGTACCGGCAACGGCCTGCGTACCGCGGAGTTTCGCGAGCCGCATTCTTTTGGTCTGAGTGAAGACAATCTGATTGCCATCCAGACCGGGAAAGGGATTGAAATCTGGGATTGGTCTGATGTCAATAATCCGATTCAGGTCTCTAAGCTGCCCATTTCGGGCGTCAATTTTGGTGACTACAATAACGTGTCCTGGCAGCTGTTCTGGCAGGCACCTTATTTGTATGTGGCCCGTGGTAATGCCGGGTTAACCATAGTGGATACCAGCAACGTTAATAATCCTTCGATAGTGAAAACCATTCCTACCTCGCAGCTGGGCGGTTTCAACGTTGGTCCGGTCTTTGTGGTGGGCAACAAGATGTTCCTGTCGAGCATGGAAACCACTGCGGGTTTTTCTATTCTGAACCTGGATGATCCGGAAACCCCGACACTGGAGAAAACCCTCAGCTCCCTGCCGGAGAAATATTATGCCTCGTGCTGGGACGGTAAATATGCCTTCTTCGGCGCCCGCTCTACCGCGGACAAGCTGAGAATTTACGATACAACAACAACGCCCATGACACTGGTGCACGATCAGTTGTCCGGGTTCCAGAATCTGTACTGTAACGTGCAGGATAATAAGCTGTTTCTCGGGAACCAGGACGATATCTCGGTCTTGGATATCACCAATATCAGCAACATACAGCTATCAGGCAGCGGCTCGCTCAATGCCGCAGGCGGCGATACCGACCATGGCCAGGTGTTTCCGTTCGGCAATATGGTCTGGGTCGGCAATGACCACGGCACCGGCAGCGGTTTAATTGCCCATCAGGCCGGGCCCGACAACACGCCTCCGGCGATTGTTCACAGCAGTCCGGCAATCGATTCAACACTGCAACCCCGTTCGTCACGGGTCGGGATTGTCTTTTCCGACAGCCTGCTGATGGAGTCGGTCAACAGCAATACCTTTACGGTCACCCAACTGGGCAGCAGTACCCCGGTCAGCGGGACTTACAGTGTGAATTTAGGGTTTGCTAACTTCACACCGGATAGCCAGTTAGATGCCGACAGCATTTATGTGGTTGAAGTAGATGGTATTGAAGACTTTGCCGGTAACCCGCTGCCAGCGACCAGCTACCGTTTCTCCACCGGGTCTGCCGTTGGTCACGATATTACACTTGGCAGCGCGGCTCAGGTGACGCTGGGTACGCCCATTTCCTTCTCAGCCTCGGCTTCTCCTTTGCTGGGCGGCAACCTGGAGTATTCCTGGGACTTTGGTGACGGCACGCCGCCAACCGCATTTTCCGGCAATGGCTCGGTCAGTCACACCTACAGCTCGCCAAATCACTGGAATGCCATTGTGACGGTGCGTGAATCGGGCTCACTGACCACGAGTAAAACGCAGCAGCATACTGTGTACAACCCGCTGACGCTGAACACGCCGACGACCGCCAGTACCCTAGTGAAAGATGCCAACCGGGTGTACGCGGTCAATGAGGATAACGGCACCGTCTCGGCGATCAGCCAGGTCTCGCCGTTCGGCAAAGTGTGGGAAACCCAGGTCGGCGAGAAACCCCGCACCCTGGCGATTGCCCCTGACGGCAACCTCTGGGTCGCGAATCAGGACAGCGACAACATCAAAGTCTTGTCTGCCACCGGCAGCGTACTGCATACCATAGATCTGCCGCGCGCCAGCCAGCCGCATGGTGTGGTGTTTACGCCGGACGGCAGTGCGGCGCTGGTCACTTTGCAGGCAACCGGCGAAGTGGTCAAAATCAACCCGTCGAACCGAACGATTACCGGCACAGTCAGTGTGGGCCAGAGCGCCAGAGGGATCGCTGTTGACAGCGATTCGGCCACCGCACTGGTGACACGGTTTATCTCACCTCAGTCGCACGCTGAAGTTGTGGCTGTGCATATCGGTTCGATGTCAGTGGACTCTGTGGTCAATCTGCAGAAAGACACCACCACTGTGGATGGCGAAGACAGAAGCCGCGGGATCCCGAATTATCTCAATGCGGTTACTATCTCGCCGGACGGTCAGTCGGCATGGATCCCGGCGATCAAAGCCAATGTGGATCGCGGTGAATACAATGAGGGGGATCCAAACCAGGCGCTGACCTTTGAAACCACCCTGCGTGCCATTACTTCGCAGATCAATCTCAACACACTGGCCGAAGTCCCCAGCCTGCAAATGGACATGGACGACAGGGCACAACCTAAAGCGCTGGTGTTCAGCGAGCTGGGCGATTATGTCTACATTGCGCTGGAAGGGCAAAACAGCGTCGAGGTACGTGATGCCTATACCCGTGAGCGGGCCAGTGAAATTGCCGACTCAGGTAAAGCGCCACGTGGTTTGGTGAAAGCCGGCAACTTGTTGTTCGTGCATAACTTCCTGTCGCGCACCATTTCGGTTCATGATTTAACGCCGTTTGTAAATCAGGGCGAGGCCATTGCCAAACTGGCGGATATTTCGCTGGTATCGAATGAAACCATGCATCCGCGCGTGCTGGCCGGTAAACAGATTTTCTACAACGCCAGCGATGCACGGATGACCCGTGATGGCTATATCTCGTGTGCCGGTTGCCATACCGACGGTGACAGTGATAACCGTGTCTGGGACTTTACCGATCGCGGTGAAGGGCTGCGAAATACCATTTCTCTGCTCGGCCGTGTCGGCATGGGGAATGGCCGGGTTCACTGGACAGCCAACTTCGATGAAATCCATGATTTTGAAAACGATATTCGTCTGGCGTTTCAGGGCGTAGGTTTTCTTGATGATGCCATCTTTGCGCTGACCTCGGATCCACTGGGCGCGAACAAAGCAGGCTACAGTGCCGATCTCGATAATCTGGCGTTTTACGTCAGCAGTCTGAATCAGTATCCACGCAGTCCGTACCGCAATCAGAACGGCAGCCTGACCGCAGCCGCATCAACCGGGAAGACGCTGTTCACCCAAAAAGGCTGCGACAGCTGCCACAGCGGCGATTTCTATACCGATAATCAACGCCATGATGTCGGCACCATTCAGGCCTCATCCGGTCAGGGAATCGGTACTTCGCTGGGCGGCGTCGGTTTTGATACGCCCACTCTGATTGGCGTCTGGTCAACACCGCCGTATTTCCATAACGGACAGGCCGCAACGCTCAATGATGTGTTGCAAACCGGCTCTCAGCACAGCGTCAGCAGTGCCAGCGAACGGGCAGCCCTGGTTGCTTACCTGGAGCAGATTGAATACGAAGGGCCGGAAATTGTGGTCCCTGAGCCACCGGCAGAAGCCACAGTGGTGTACCTGAGCGATCTGGCAGAAGTGTCATCCAGCAATGGCTGGGGGCCGTTTGAAAAAGACGCCAGCAACGGTGAGGCGGCTTCGGATGACGGCGGCACTATCTCGATTGGCGGCACCCAGTATCAGAAAGGTCTGGGCGTGCATGCCGAATCTGAAGTGGTGTATGACATCAGCAATGGCGACTATACCCAGTTCCGCGCCTTCGTCGGGGTCGATGATGAAGTCGGTGACAGCGGCAGCGTGGTGTTTGAAGTCTGGGTCGACGGTGTGCTGAGTTATCAGAGCGGCACGCTGACCGGTTCAGACACCGCCCAGTATGTCTCCATTAATCTGAGCCCGGATAACTATGAGCTCAAACTGGTGGTGACCGGTGCCGGTAACGGTGTCGGCAGTGACCACGCCAGCTGGGGCGATGCCAAACTGCTGCAGTCTTCCGGCCAGAGTCAGTACAGCTATCTCAGCGACATGACTGAAACCGGCACGGTAATCAACGGCTGGGGGCCACTGGAAAAAGACACCAGCAACGGCGAAGAACTGGCCAACGACGGCAACCCGATCACCATTGGTGGGGCGGTCTACAGCAAGGGACTTGGGGTGCATGCGGATTCCAGCGTCACCTATACCCTGGTGGCCGGTGAGTATGACCAGTTCCAGGCGGTGATTGGTGTGGATGATGAAGTGGGCAATAACGGCAGCGTGGTGTTTGAAGTCTGGCTGAACGGCAGTCTGGCCTATCAGAGCGTGACGCTGACCGGCAGTCAGGGGCCGGTGACCGTGAATCTGCCGATTCCGTCTAACGTTACTGAGCTGAAACTTGTTGTGGGGACTGCGGGTGATGGCGATGGCTATGACCATGCGGATTGGGCTGATGCGCGGTTGAGGTACGCGAACTAGCGCTTTACTTTGGGGAGGTGGACTGGCTGACCGCCCGTTTTGCCCGGACAGTGCAGTGCCTGTCCGGGCATTTTTTATTTGCCCAGCGAAGCGGGCAAACCCTGAAGCTGTATTCTATTTAGAGTCTGTCTGGTATGTCGCGCTTGGGTTCGGTGGCAATCTCAGCATTTACGGATGCGCGCCAGACACTCTTTGCTGGCCCAAAGAGTGCCCAGAAATGCCTGTTTGTTCGTTGGTGTTGTCCGGGGCGGTTGTAGGCGCTCCCGGCGCCGACAACCTAAAAATTCGTCCTGAATTTTTCCCTGGGGGAGTGATTCCTTATGATGCCGTGAATGCAAAAAGCCGTCATTTCCGCGCAGGCGGAAATCCAGACAGCGAGTGCATTTCTAAAGATTGTGCGGGTATGTCGCGCTTGGGTTCAGCGGCAATCTCACCATTTGATAATGCGCGCCAGACACTCTTTGCTGGCCCAAAGAGTGCCCAGAAATGCCTTTTGATTCTTTGGTGTTGTCCGGGTCGGTTGTAGGCGCTCCCGGCGCCGACAACCTGAAAATTCGTCCTGAATTTTTCCCTCGGGATGAGGGAATGGTTAAGTTTGAAACATTAGTAATGTCCCGAAATCGATTTGAGTCACATCTTCTCATGCGTCGAGGCCACGATTTTTCTCCTAAGTTACCTAATGCGACGACTTTCTGTGAGACAGCGCTCGGTGTATAGCTAGTTGAACAGATATGCATGAATCATGCTTTCTGATCGTGACTTCGAATCGTGAGGGCGGTAGCGTGCAAAATATGCGGCGCTGCGGCGCGAATAGTACGTTGATACTCTTCTTATTCACAGTAGTTCAGTTTGTTTTTCTAATCTAATAGGAGTAGAGGAGGAGAATATCAGGGGCAGATTGAATCAGCGGTGTGAGCAGCCCATCCTTGCCATTGAGTTTTTGTCCGGACTGCAACGCTTTGGCAAGTACCTGGATATCAATGTCGTATTTATCAGTCATGATGTGTCTCTCCCTTTTTTAGGAAGTGTAGGAAAAGACACAAAACTTTGAACACTACCGATTTCAGGGTGAGAGCACGTATGCTCGCTTTTTGCTCACTAATAAATTCTCTCGAAACATCCGAACAACTATTGAACAACTCACATGTTTAGAACCTGTGGTAGATGGCTAAAAATCACTCTTTTTATAGCTCCTCACATGACATTTAAGTAGTGATTTTACAATTTATTAACTCGTGCTCTCGCCCTGCTACCGATTTCCGTTGTAGCTTGCCTAAAGTTTAAATTACTCGGGTTAACGACTTTCTTCTTACGATCTTTAGTTTTTAGAAAATATTACGCTTACATTATTTTGTTCAAGTACTTGTTGTAACTGACTAGGATCCTCGATGTAGCCAATACGAGTGTATGGATATGGGGTGTCAAAATCCTTGTAGAAGACAACTATAGTTTGATTACCCCACAACATGAGATCGCCATTATGAATACGTTTTGGATAGTGTTCATCAGTCGATATTGATTTAGGCAGTAGAGCGTGCTTTTCATTATTATTAAGGTCGCCCATGATGAGGGTAAATGGCAACATGTCGGAAAATTCACGCGCTGCCGGTGCGTTGATTAAGCTGGCTTTGAAACGATGCTCTCCAATGGTTATCCACATATACGAACTCTCCGATTTTGTGGCGGTGTGTTTAGCTGCGATTGGGTCTTCTACTAACTGGACTGCATAGCTGCTACTTAGCGTTAAACATAATAGTAATAATAGGCTAACTGATCTGATCCAATACTTTTGGACACCGCGTTAAGTGAGTAAAATGACTTATCGAGGTGAATATGACAACCAAA